>NZ_CDHP01000008.1:0-231198 GCF_900002895.1 Ercella succinigenes
AATTAAAATAGTTACATAATTTTTGATGTGTTGATGGTTTGGAAAAGACGTTTTCGCATTAAAATAATTAAAGTAATTTGTATGGATTAATCTATTGCAGGGTTTTAACTGTGTTCTTTATGAATTATGATAAATGTTATAATATCCTTTATTTGTCATGTACAACATAAAAATCATTTAAAATAAGAAGTTGTCTGTATTAAAAAAATTGAATTATATTGACAATTAGGTGTGATGGTTGTACAATTTTAACGATTGTTTTTACAGAGAATGCCGCTTGGTATTTTATAGATGAAAGGGGAAATAATATGAAATTCAGAAAAGCAACTTTTGTGTTTGCGATGGTTTTGCTCATGTCGCTGATAGTTTCGGCTTGTGGAGGCAATGAAAATAGCGATAGCTTGGAGCGTGTTTTAGACAATGGTAAATTAGTTGTAGTTGGTAGTGGTGGATATCCTCCTTTTAATTTCATTTCTGACAGTGGGGACGTAATAGGATTTGATGTTGATACAGGTGAAGAGATAGCAAAACGTCTGGGAGTGGAGTTGGATTATGTGACATCTGACTGGGACGGTTTAACAGAAGGTTTGCGTAGTGGTCGCTATGATGGAATATTAGGAAGTATGGCTATAACATATGATCGTTTAAAAGTTGTTAATTTTACGGAGCCATATTATTATTCCGGCGCACAGTTATTTGTTCGTTCAGATTCGGGAATCACTGATCCTGCAGAGATGGAAGGTAAAACGATTGCTGTTGCAACAGGAACCAATTTTGTAAGAGATGCAGAAGAGCTTGGAGCAGAAACAGCTTTATATCAGGATGATAATGCTACTATGATGGAACTTATAAATGGTCGCGTTGATGGTGTTATTACAGATCGTCTGGTTGGTATGGCTGCGATGGATGAGCTTGCAGGCGGAAGCGAACTTGTGATGGCAGGTGAGCTGCTTAGACTAGAAGAGATGGGTATCGCTATAAATAAGCATGATGTTACTCTTTTAGAGAAAATTGATGAAATTCTTGCCGAAATGCATGAAGATGGTACATTATCAGCTATAAGTGAAAAGTGGCATGATGGTGTGGACATTACTGTAAAATAATCAGTTTTTTATACTTGGCATGCTGCACAGTTTGCAATTTAAGACATGCTTAAATTATTTCAAATGATTTAATTTAGCTATTTGATAATCATTATAAAACACGCACTGAAGTACAGTTTTCAAAAACTGTACTTCAGTGCCGTATACGAGGAGAATCGATATGGGAATGGATCTTGCTTCCTGGCTGGATTATTTTAAAACTTTTTTACCCCCGGCCTTAATGACTTTGCAAGTGACTTTTTTTGGCATACTTACCGGCGTGGTTTTAGGTGTTTTATTTGCACTTTTGCGAATATCAAAAATCAAGCCTCTGAACTTTATTTCAAAGCTTTATATAGGAATTATAAGAGGGACGCCGCTTCTTTTGCAGCTGCTGCTTATATATTTTGGTCTTGTAAATATTATAAGGCTGGATAGAATACCTTCCGCAATTATTGCTCTTGGTGTACATAATGGAGCTTATATAGCAGAAATATTCCGTGGTGCAATTCAGAGCATAGATAGAGGTCAGAGAGAAGCCGGTATTTCTTTAGGTATGACCAATATGCAGGTTATGAAAAGAATAATCTTGCCGCAGGCTTTTAAACGTGCAATCCCTCCTCTGGGTAATCAGTTTATCATTGCTCTTAAAGATTCTTCTCTGGCAAGTGCAGTTGCAGTTCCTGAATTATTGTTGCATGCCAGACAATTGGCTTCATCAAATTATTTGATGATAGAAATGTTATCTATTGCTGCAGTATTTTATTTGATTATGACATCTTTACTTACTTTGCTGGCAAATAAAATAGAGAAAAAGCTAAAGGTCAGTGACCATCGAACCTGATTTTTATAAAATATTTGAATAATTTTATGCTATGCATTTATACTGGAAAGGAAAATCGTTATGATCAAGATAAGATCACTCAGCAAATCATATGGTAAATTAAAAGTTCTAAAAAATATAGATTTAGATGTTGCGCCAAGTGAGGTTGTTGTAATAATTGGTGCAAGTGGTTCAGGTAAAAGTAC
This sequence comes from Ercella succinigenes, assembly GCF_900002895.1. Taxonomy (NCBI): domain Bacteria; kingdom Bacillati; phylum Bacillota; class Clostridia; order Eubacteriales; family Oscillospiraceae; genus Ercella; species Ercella succinigenes. The sequence continues at coordinate 2,112 of NZ_CDHP01000008.1, forward strand.
TTTGCTGCGTTGTATAAATTTTTTGGAAAGAGCACAAAAGGGAACCATAACAATAGAAGGTAAAGAAGTAGATAATAAAAGCAAAAAATTGCATCTGATTCGTAAAGAAGTTGGCATGGTATTTCAGCATTTCAATCTTTTTCCACATATGACAGTGATGAACAATGTAATAGAAGGCTTGGTGCAGGTAAAAAAAATACCGCATGGCGAAGCGCTGAAACAAGGCAATGTTATGTTGGAAAAGGTAGGAATGATTGATAAAGCAGATGTTTATCCTGCTATGATTTCCGGAGGTCAAAAACAACGAGTCGCTATTGCTAGGGCATTAGCTATGAATCCGAGAATAATGCTCTTTGATGAGCCGACATCTGCTCTTGATCCTGAACTGGTAGGAGAAGTTTTACGTGTAATGAAAAGTCTTGCAGAAGAAGGAATGACTATGGTTGTAGTTACACATGAAATGGGTTTTGCCAGAGAAGTGGCTGACAGAGTTATTTATATGGATGAAGGTCAGATAGTTGAACAGGGAACACCTGAAGAGATTTTTGATAATCCTCAGAATGACAGAACAAAAGCTTTCCTTAGCCATATTATCTGACTACTTGGTTTTCAATGCTAAAAATATTTGCTGGTACTGACAATACCCATAATAAGATTGTTTGACACTCTTAAAAGGCTGAATCATAATATAGTAAATTATGATTGCGAAAAATTATGGGGTATCTGGATATGCTTTATGGCTGGCTTGTTGTAAATGGTTTTTTTATATCAGATAAATTTGAAGACATTTATGAACGCTTATTTAAAGCTGCTTCAAAGTATAGAGTGCGCTTAAAAAGAATAGCTAATAATGATATAACAGTTTGTTTACAGGATGATCCTTTCGCAGAGGATTGTCCTGATTTTGTTTTGTTTTGGGATAAAGATATAAGACTTGCCAGATACCTCGAAAACAAGGGGGTTCGCCTGTTTAATTCAGCAGAGGCTATAGAGTTGTGTGATGATAAAAGCATGACCTGTTTGCGTCTGCAGCAGGCAGGTTTGGATATGCCGAAAACGATAATCGGCCCGATGACTTTTGACAATGTTGGCTATCTTAACTGGTCTTTTCTAGATAGTATAGAGAATTCTCTAGGTTATCCTATGATAATAAAATGTGCGTATGGTTCTTTTGGTCAGCAGGTTTATCTGGCAAAAAATCGCAAAGAATCAAAAGCTGCTATTGACTGCATAAGTCCAAAACCAATTGTTTTTCAAGAATATATTGAAGAAAGTGCAGGCAAAGATTTGCGTTTGCAGGTTGTTGGCAACGAAGTTATCGGTTCAATGATACGCCAATCGGCTAAAGATGAGTTTAGAGCGAATTTGTCCTTAGGCGGGCAGATGAGGAAATGGCAACCAAGTATAGAAGAATCCGATCTTGCTATAAAAGCCTGCAAAGCTCTAAATCTTGATTTTGCAGGTGTAGATATTCTTTTGGGAGAAAATGACCGTCCTCTCATCTGTGAAGTGAATTCCAATGCACATTTTAAGACACTATATCAATGTACTGGAATAAATACTGCTGAGGAGATAATGAAATATATTAGAACAATTTACAGTAAATAGAAAGTAAGAGGTGATGTAAAATGCAACTATCTGGCTGGCTGATATATGATGCTTTTGAAGCAAAGCGTAATGAGGCTTATATCAACAAATATATGAAAGCGGCATTTAAGCAGAGTGTTGAATTAAAACTAATAATTGCGGATAATCTTATTTCTGGTACTGACGATAAAAAAAGTTTTATTCTTTATGAGGGTAAAGAAGTAGAGCTTCCTGGTTTTGTTATAAATAGAACAGGGGATGGCTTTTTGGGATCGCATTTGGAATCCTTGGCCTTGTCTGTTTATAATAGTTCAGAAGTTACCAATATGTGTACTGACAAACGTAGATCAATGCATATTGCATTATCTGCAGGACTGGACGTTATGCCTTCTCTTTTTTTTAGATCATGGAGCACAAAACCTAACTGGGAATATCTTGTTGAAAAGATAGGAAATTCTTCTGAAGAATCAGCTTTTGTGCTAAAGCCTGTTAATGGAAAAGGCGGTAAAAATGTTATGCTGGTTAGCGACGAACTACAGTATAAAAGAGCACTGGTTACATTTGACAAAACCGAAGACATTATTATTCAGAAGGCTGCTTCTGATCTGGGGAAAGATTTAAGAATATACTTAATGGGAAGACATATTGTAGCTTCAATGCTAAGAAAATCTGATCCTTTACGAGATTTTAGAAGCAATTACTGTCTAGGCGGCGAGGCAAGTGTTTATAATCTTAGTCATTCGGAAAAAGCATTAGTAAAAAGAATAACTGATCGATATGATTTCGGACTTGTAGGTATTGATTTTATTTTTAATAATAACTCGCTTGTTTTTAATGAGATCGAAGATGTTGTAGGGTCAAGAATGCTGTATTCTATGACAGATATAGATATAGCAGATATGTATATTGAATATATTATCAAAGATATGCATAAAAAATGGATTGTAGGGAGTTGACTAACGACCAGTATTTTGTCATTATTTGTATCGGTACTGATTAAGAATCTGTCTGATTAGATTTCTAACCAGAACGGAGGATAAGTGATATAAAAAAGATAAATAATCAAAAAGAGACTGTGGGAAAAAAGACTTCTCTGGAAAGAAGCGTAAATCGACGGCAGATTTTGCGTGATGATTTGGAGAAATATCAACCGCGCAGCTGGAAAATAAGCCTGCCGGTAAGGGACTATACGATCAGAGCAGAAGATGCCATACCTGCACTGGCGGGAACAATTGGTAAGATATCTCTGATAGCTGCTTTCGTATTAGCTTGGATGGACGCTTACTCAATTAATGATCCTGTTATGGCTGCAGCCAATGTTCGCCTGGAATTATTTGTAGGCAGTGTTCTTACTCTCATATTTTGTGTTTTCTTAAATACGGAGATGGCTCCTCCGGGAACTCTTGCACCATTAATTCCATTAATCCCGCTTATGGCAGTAAAGGGTGTTCACCCGCTGCCTCTGGCTTTGCTTTCGGGCTTTTTGGGAATACTTCTATCTTTGTTTAAAGCTTTTCCCTATCTTGTTAGATTTAACGGAACAGGTACTAAAGCAGGAATTCTTATGCTTTTTGGCATAATGGGAATTCAAAGTTCTATAGGTGGCTTGGGGCGTTGGTCTATAAATAACGAAGTTCCTTGGTTGTTATTTTTTCTTCTTTTAGCAGGGGGATTGATTTTTGTTGTTTTGTACCTTAGACAGCAAACATGGTTGACAATACCTTTGTGTGCTCTGGTGGGACTTTCTTTGCCAATGCTATTTGGAATTTTTCCTTCTTTTACAAGCAGTCCTGCATTGCCGGTTATCAATCCTGCTTTGTGGTGGCTGGAAAAATGGGGAATTGGTTGGGGGCTTGATGCTGCAACTATTATTAATTCTTTGCCTTTTGCTGTCCTGATTGTAGTAATGTGGCCTTTGGACGCAGTCGCAATAACTGCAATGCACGAAAGAAATTATGCCCAGTACGGTGAAAAGTTGATTTTTCGCTTGAATCCTTCTTTTTTACTTGCCAGTATCCGGAATATAATAGGTGCATTCCTGGGCGGTGCCCAGACAGCAGCCGTATGGCGAAGCTTTTTGATTCCACTTGGTGTCGTAAGGCGTCCAATACCCGGAGCTGCTTTTCTGCTTGCTTTATCGGGGATAGTTTTTAGCTTGACAGGATACCCGATTGATTTGGCAATGTTTGTTCCTCTGATTAATCTGGTGTTGATCATGGGAGTTTTTTTGCCAATGTTTATAACTGGTATTCAGATAGTCCGATCTCTAAAAGAATGGAGCATTGCAATTATATGTGTAACTGCCGGTTACTTTATTTCACCATTGATTGGCTGGCTGCTTTCGGTGTTGATTGACCTTTTGCTGGCACGATTTGCCGCCTTTAATAAACGTGGACGATTATAGCGTTGAGCGATTATGCAAGGCATATTAGCTATCAAAGCATAAATTATCATCACAAAACCTACCCAGACCGGATTCCAAAGAAAGAATAGAATGGCAGGAAGCATAGCTAAATAATGTGTTAGCTCGGCTCTTCTTGATTCCAGAGCGAATTGGTTAAGAAACTTTGGATCATTTTCCTGCAAGGTCTTTTTGGCAAAACCTCTACCCAGAATTGCTGCACCGTCAGGAAGCTTGTTTTTCCAATTTTTTACTTTAAAGGCATCATGCCAAAATCTGCCTTGTTTTTCCCATTTTCGACATTTGTAAAGCCAGTTATCGCTGGCAAAATATTTATCAGGCATTTTCAACGTTATCAGGGCAGCTGCCATATGAAAAATAAACCAAGCAACAAAATCGATTATTATAGTAGGGATAACAGGTAAATCTATTATTCGCATATGCTTAACCTCATACCTTTATTTTACGACCTCTCCAGTTTACGCTGTGCAGAACCTTGGTTCTAAATAATGACCAGATAAAAAGAATTGTAAAAAAAAGATGCAAAAAAGGATAAAAAACAAGCAAAATCAAGTTGAAATTTCCAACTCTTCTGGTTTGGAAAATAAACTGAAACATATACATTAAATAAGCGATAATTGCTGAACCTATCCAGAAATCTGAACCTGAAGTGATCGAACGAATCAAAAGAGCTGTTGTCGAATAACCGCCACTAATCCAAGCAATAATTAAGGCAAAAACAAAAGGGTGTGTAGACTGAGAAGCTGTTCCAAAGCTTTTGGTCCAACCTTCAAATAACTGTCTGAATCCTTCAGGGTACATTTGAAAATTAATTAACCCTCTGCCTGCATAACATTCTACTTGGAAACCGGATTTTCTGAACAATTCTCCCAATGCAAGATCATCCATCACAGCAGAACTGACTGCTTTGTGCCCTTCTATTTGGAAATAGTCTTTTTTGCTGCAAATTATACATGGACCAAAAGACCCAGCACTTTTGAATTTATTTTTCCAGGGAGTGAAAACGTTCATTCCTGCCAGGACAATAACATTGAATATGGCAGATAAACTCTCATAAAACTTTGTTACATGGTGATATGGCTGTAAAGATAAAATACCACTTCCGTTCATATCATTATATGCACTGGCTATTTTAGACAGACTTTGATTATCTTCCAATCTAGTATCTGCATCCAGAAACATAAGCCAGTCTCCTTTGGCTTCCTGTGCCCCTGTCCAGCAGGCATAAGATTTGCCAATCCAGCTATCATCTAGTCTGCTTGTGCTTATAACTTTTGCGCCTGCATTAGCAGCTATCTGAGCTGTTTTGTCATCAGACTGGTCATCAACAACAATTATTTCAAAAGGCTGATTTGCTTGATCTTTCAAGGTTTTCAGCAGTGCCGGAATCCTGTTTTCCTCGTTTCTGGCAGGTATTATAATACTAATCTTAGCGCATGATTCTGCAGCTTTTTCTCTAGCTTGGTCTGATGAATTTTCATCTTTTTTGCCTGGTTCAGGTATTTTCCACAGAATTATAAAACCTGATATTATGGAAATAGTGATGACTAAAAGACTAAAAAGCAGCATGTTTTACCTCCTCTTTTAAGGTAGCATTTTGCGGAATTTCTTCATTAGATTAATATACTTGATTTTATAAGGTGGGTATTTAGCTTTCAAATCAAATCTAAGAGAATTGTAACTAAGTGTTTTCTGATAAGAAAAGACGTCTAGACTTGCTTTGCCATGATAACTGCCATAACCGCTGTTTCCGACTCCGCCAAATGGTATTTTGGGACTGGCTGCCTGCTGAAGAACTTGATTCAAACAAAAAGATCCGCTTGGCAGTTCTGTTTCAAGTGTTTTAATTAGTTGCTTATCCTTGCAAAATGCATATACTGAAAGAGGCGTCGGAGTTTTTCTAACAATTTCTATAATTTCATCATAATTTCTGTAAGTGATTATAGGTAAAATAGGGCCGAAAATTTCTTCCTGCAGAAGCGCTCCTTCAGGCTCTATAATAATAGTTGGTTCAATATATCTGTTTTCAATATCAAAACTGCCGCCATGCTTTATCGTTCCCATTTTTAAATATGACAGGAGTCTATTGGTATGTTTTTCATTAATGATACGGCCATAATCAGGACTGTTTTGAGGATTTGCTCCATACATTAGATGAATTTGATTTTTTATAATATACAGAAATTTATCGAGTGATTTTTCTGGCAAAAGTAAATAATCGGGTGCTATACAAGTCTGGCCGGCATTAAAAAATTTACCCCACGTTATATTTTTTACTGTAGCCAGGTTTACACTTTCACTATCAACTATACAAGGGCATTTACCACCGAGTTCAAGTACGGAAGGTATTCGTAGTCTGGCTGCTGCTTTTGCTATAATGTCTCCTACTGATTCGCTTCCCGTAAAAAAGATAAAATCCCAGTCAAGCGATAATAAGTCTGCGGCTGTTTTAGCATCGCCTTCTACGGAAGTTACTGTGTTTTCATCAAAGTATTTTTCTATTAATTCAGTCAAGAGTCTGCTGGTAGAAACTGCTTGTTCGGAAGGCTTTAAAAAACAGCGGTTTCCGCATGCCAGTGCTCCTGCCAAAGGCAGTAAAGACAGCTGAACAGGGTAGTTCCACGGGCTTATTATCAATATAGAACCATAAGGTTTTCTCTTTACAAAAACCTTTGTTCCTGGTTTGCTTAAAACTTTTTTTGCCCGGAGAGCTTTTTTGCTTGTTTTTAGCAAATAGTCAATTTCATTTAAGGTAACGGCTATTTCTGAAGCATATGCTTCAAACTTTGATTTGCCCAAATCTTGATTTAACGCCTGTAACAAATCGTCTTCATTTTCCTCTATCATCTGACGAAGTTTTTTTAATTGCTGATGACTCCAAGATAACTGGTCATATTCTGCAGACCAGATTAATTTTTTTTGCATTTTAACAATGCTTTGCCATTTATCCAGAGACATATTACTACCTTTTTATTGTCAAACAATACCTTTCTGATGATAAAAAATATTTCAGGTGATTAATTTTCTGAATCTTTTTTGATAATTATATCGCAAACCTGTTGGCCGCTTAATGTAACCATAGGCATGCCACTGCCTGGATTAACAGAACCACCAACAAAAAGAAGATTATCAAATAATTCACTCTGTTTAGGATTTTTTAGACCATGATTTTTTTTCTTGTTTGAAACCGTTCCATAAATAGCACCATGGTCTGATAAATACATTTGTTCAATATCAGAAGGGAGCCAAATATCCTCGGTTACAATGTGTTTGCGTAAATCAGTAATCCCCATTTTTTCCATTTTCATAAGAACTATTTCTCTTAGTTTAAGATAGTCATCTCTGGAAAAATCTTTAGACTGAATGTAAGGGATGTGCGGGAGTATTTTGATGTTCTCGAATCCTGGTCTCGCTTGTGCAGGATCGGACTTGTTGCTGTTAACGACATAAAGCGTTGGATCATCTGGTAATTCGTACTTATGGAAAACTTTGTTAAAATGAGATTTCGGATTTGCCGAAAAGAAAAAATTGTGATGAGCAAGCTGAGGATATAATCGATCAACGCCAAGATGCAAAACAAGTCCTGAGCAGGCAGGTTCAAATTTTTGACGTTTCTTTTCCGCATATTCTGCTTTGTCTAAAAGTTTTTCGTAAGCTGGCAGAACCTCCATATTAGAAACAAAATAATCAGCACTTATAATACTGCCATCAGATAAAACTATACTTTCGATGCTCTTGTTTTGTCCCGTTATCATTTCTGTTACGAGCACATTTCTGTAAATCTCTACGCCTACAGTTTCGGCAAGTTTTTCAAGACCTTCTGCAATTTTGTACATTCCCCCCGGTACATACCATAAGCCTTGCGAATATTGCATATATATCATCATATTCAGCACTGCTGGTGCGTCATAGGGGGAAGATCCAACATATTTAATAAAATATGCCGGCATATCAAGCAAATTTTGATTGCTCACATATTTAGCAATTGCATCATACATTGTTGAAAAATAATCAAAATCTTTGACTGCGTTTATCAGACCATGTTCGCGGAAAATATCTTTAGCGGTATCTGCACCTTTTTGAAAATAACTCTGATCTGTTGCCTTATACAAGCCTTGAGCATAATTAAGAAAATCGCGGTATTCATATATGTGCTTCTGGTCAAGCGTGTTGTTTTCGCTTGCCATTTTATCCAAATCACTATATAAATCAATCGTAGAACCGTCAGGGAAAAAAGATCGCCATTCGAGATCTATTCTTTGAATCTTGATATAGTCTTGCATGTTCAAATTGCTCTGCTGAAATAATTTTTCGAAAATTTGCGGCATAGTGAGAATTGAGGGGCCTAGGTCAAAGTTGAAACCATCCTTTTCAAGGTGATTCAGTTTGCCACCCAAATGATTATTTTTTTCATACAAGGAAACAGAATAACCTTTTTGAGCAAGAGATATTGCTGCGGATATACCACCTAAACCAGCTCCGATTACTGCAACTTTTTTGTTTTTTTTCATTTTATGCTCCTTGATTTGCTTTTGCGGTCAACTTGTAACGAATTGTTTAACAAGATATCAAGTAAAAATATACTATGAGCACTTCATACATTTTAGCATACTATCAGTATTTAATTTCAGAAATATATTTGAGGAACAGCGTAAAAAAACATTTTGAATCTTTAATGTGTTCTAAATAATTATTTAATTAAATCTCTGAGCGCTGCACTTAGCTTGTTTGGATCAGTGTATTCTTTATATAATTCGACAGCTTTTTCGACAGTATGTCTGCTTATGAGAGATGCCGTGTGTTTCATCGGCAGTAAATTATGTATAGATACACTAAATGATCGAATTCCTAAGCCTACCCACAAAGGCAAAGCATGTGAAAGTGCTGCCGCCTCTCCACACAGTATAACTTTTTTGTTATTGTGTAGCTGCGCTATCGAAACTATTTGCGATATTAAATTTAAATTAGATCGAGAAAAAATACTTTCTCCTGAATAATAAGACAGATCATTACTTCCTATACTTATAAAATCAGCTGCTTCTATAATTTTTTTGAGTTTTTCAATTTTCATAGGCGTTTCAATCATTGCTCCCGTTTTAGGAACTTCAATAAATCTGTTGCTTTCTTTTAGCAACTCTTGTTGGGCTATATAAAGAAAATTTTTGCCTTTCATAAATTGATTGATGGATAGAACCATAGGAAAAAGAACAGCGATATTACTGTTTGCAGCTACTTTTAAAATTGCTTTTAGTTGCTTTATAAATTCTTCTTCGTTTCTTAAACTTCTCGCTAATCCTCGCAAATCGGGTGGTTCGGACCTTAAAGGAATTAAACTTTCCCTTATGTCTGTTATTTTGCTTGTATTTTCAAAAGTTTCTGAAACAGCAAGATCAAAAGTTCTGAATATGATTGTTTTTCCTTCGGTTTTTCGTGAAATATGTGAATAACTCTCAAATTGTACTTTTTCATCTAGCAAATCCTCTGGCTTTAAGAAAAGTGTTTCTGTGCGTAAAAGACCAATTCCATCATAATTAATATTTTCTAGCTGATCTATCTGCTCGGACTGGAGGACATTTGCTTGGATTTCTAACTTGATATTATCTGCTGTTAGCGAAGGCTGATAACGATTTGATTCATAACAATCTTTTTGAACCTGAATTTTTTCTTTGGCAGTTTCAATAAGTTTTTTTGTGTTTTCATCAGGGTTGACATATGCTTTGCCGTTATCCGCATCAAGATATGTGAAGGCTCCCTGAATATCATTCTGATTAGAGAATAAACTGTTACACTTGAAAATTGCAGGTATTTCCATCGATGCTGCCAAAATAGCCAGGTGTGAATTGGTTTCTCCTTGTTCACAAATAAGACCGGCTATTTTTTTGTGTGGGATAGAAATAAACTGAGAAGGGCTGATATTTTTTGCAGCAATAATAGCACCCTCTTCTATTTCGTAAGAGGGTAGAGGAGGACTGCTTTGTAAATTTGCCAGCAATCTATTCAAAATATCCTTAATATCCTGACTTTTTGATCTCGCTCTATTATCTTTTAATTCTTCGAACCTTTTTATCTGAGCCTTGTAAATTTTTTCGATAGCACTTGTGCAGTTATAATTAAAGTTGTTTATTAAAATTTTGACAGAATCATTTAGATCCTTATCTGCCAAAATCATAAGCTGAAGTTCAATAATATCAGCTTGCAGGTGCTGGTCTTCAGCTAAAGATTTTTGCTGCAAAAAAAGTAATTGTTGTTGGCTTTCAGACAAGGTAGTGTCAAATTTTTGTAGCTCATATTCAGAATTTATTGTTTGTGCAGGCATTTTCGAGGATATAAGTAAAGTATTGTCTACATAATTATCGGAAAAGTTGTTTGTAAATGGATAACAAGAGTTTTGTGCAAAATTTTTATCAGATGGTATAAAGACCAATTTACCACAAGCTATTCCAGGAGACGCAGGTGTACCTTCGATAAGAATTTGTTTCTTGATTTTGTCACAATGATTAAAATCTTTCAAAAAAGCCTCCTGCAATTAAAATGACATTGATTATTTTTTTACTTTTCCAGTATATCAGCAGTTAAGGAATGATAACAACTATAATGATATGATACAATATTTATAAAATCTATAGAATTGGAGTGAATACGATGCCGCGTCCAATCAAATGGAGAAAAATCGAAAAACTTCCATCAGTGTGTCAATTTTTTCCAGAAGTTAATGATCTTACTGGAATTGAGGAAAATATTTTAAAGCTGGAGGAGTTAGAGGCTATAAGGCTCAAGGATCTAGAGGGATTAGAACAAGGCGATTGTGCAGTGAAAATGGAAATATCAAGGCCGACTTTCCAGCGCATTCTCATTTCTGCTCGGTCGAAAATTGCTGATAGTCTGGTCAATGGTAAAGCCATAAGGATAGATGGCGGCAAATATACAAAAGCCATTAATCCTGTGCGTTGTCTGGAGTGCGGACATTCATGGCAGGAAAGTTCTGAAAATACAGATAAATGTTCACTTGAAACTTTTGTTTGTCCTGGTTGTCATTCAAAGCATTTACAATGTGGACAAAGAAAAAAAGAAACTGAAAAAATCCAATGGCGAAACTGTCGTAAAAACAAATAATAATTCAAGTGATAATTTTAGATAATATTAAAAAGAGGAGTTAACTGTCAGATTTCTGATTTGCGTTACTCCTTTTTGCGTCTGGTTGACATAATAAAAATATAGTTCTAAACTAAATAATGAGCATATGCTCAAAAGGAGGATAGAAAAATGAAAATAGCAATTGCAGCAGATGGTAAAAATGTATCTGAGCATTTTGGACATTGTGAAGGTTTCTTTTTGTACGTGGTAGAAGAAAAAGAAGTAAAAACAAAAAGTTTTATTCCTAATCCTGGTCACAAGCCAGGTCTCTTGCCGAAAATTTTGCACGAAGAAGGAACCAGTATAGTTATTTCAGGAGGTATGGGTGCAGGTGCGATAGATCTTTTTTCTGAAAACAATATAAAGGTAATAACAGGTGCATCCGGATTGGTTGAAGATGTGGTGTCTCTTCTTGTTGCCGGCAATTTACAGACCAATGGTACAGTTTGCAAAGAGCATAAACATGCTGATAGCTGTGGAGGTCATCATTAATGGAGGCAATGGAGCGAGCAGAGCTTGCAGTATCGCTTTTTGAACAAGGATATAATTGCGCACAATCTGTTGTGGGAGCATATGCTGATAAGGTAAATATGAGTAAAGAAGACCTTATAAGAATTGCCTCGTCATTTGGCGGTGGTATGGGAAGACTTAGAGAGGTTTGTGGAGCTCTTACGGGAAGTTTTATGATTTCCGGCTTGCTTTCAGGATATGTGGATCCAGAAAATAATAACCAGAAGAATATGCATTATAAAAAAATACAAAGAACAGCAACTTTATTTGAAGATAAATATGACACAATAATATGCCGAGAACTTCTGAAATTGAAAATTAAACATGATTATCCTGAGGCAAGTGAGCGAACGAGGGACTATTATCGAAGCAGACCCTGCGCAGGTTTTATCTTTGATGCTGTTATTAATCTTGAGAAGATAATCGATGAGGGTTCACTATCTAGGTAGAATGATGTAAAATATAATACCATGATTTATATTTTGCATACTATTCATAATTTAAGATCGCGTGAAAGGAGTTTTTATGTCTGCTAAAGGTATAGAACATCTTAAGCGTGAAGGTTTTTTTAGAGCCCTTGATTATTGGCTTTTGGTTCCGATTATGATTGTCACTTTAATAGGACTTTATGTTCTCAGCCAAGTGCTTTCTGAAGGGTTTGGAGATGCTTATCCTCTTAATTTTTATAAACAAATGGGAGCCGTGCTTTCTGGTATGGTTATCGTTTTAGTGATAAGCATTTTTGACGGCGCTGCAATGCGCCTTCTAAGCTGGCTGATTTACGGAGTTAGTTTGCTTTTGCTGATATATGTGAGAATAGATGGCTTTTCCATGGAAGATGTCTGGGGTGCTGACAGATGGATGCAAATTCCTGTTATAGGTACTTTTCAACCATCAGAATTAATGAAAGTCGGTCTTGCCATGGTTTCTGCACAAATTATGGAAAAAATGACTTTGCAAAGTATCAAATTATGGCAAGGAACACTTTTTCTTTTGCTTGTGTATGTACCTCCATTGCTTCTGATAATGATGCAGCCTGATTTTGGCACTACCATGGCTATTGCGTTTATGGCTGTTTGTATGGTTTTTGTCTGGGGAATAAAGTGGAGATATATTATGATAGGACTATCAAGTGCTGTTATTGCTGTTCCTGTTCTCTGGTTTTCTTATTTAGCAGATTGGCAAAAAAGCAGAATTATAACATTTTTGTTTCCAGGTCATGACCCGGATGCAAGCTTTAATCTTAATCAGTCCAGACAAGCTATCGCTTCGGGAGGTTTATCGGGAAATACTTCTGATTACTCTGTACATGTGCCGGTAAAAGAATCTGACTTCATATATACGGCTGTTTCTGAACATATGGGTTTTTTGGGAACCACGGTTTTATTAATGATGGCTTTTTTCTTTATTGTAAGAAGCTACTATATTGCAGGAAACCTTGTAAAGAAAAGACCTGCATCAGCTTACATGCTGGTAGGGTTGGCTTCTGTTCTTGCCATTCAATATATAGAAAATTTAGGAATGACCGTTGGAATAATGCCAATAACAGGTATACCGCTGCCTTTTGTAAGTTTAGGAGGCACGGCAATGATTGTAAATTTCATTGCTTTGGGAATAATGTTGAACATTGCTGCGGAACGAAAAATGTTACGGTAGATATTTGTATCTTTTGTGACGTTTATATAATAAAAATCTTTATTAGTGCATCTTTGTTGATTGTATACACAAAAAACTTGACAAAATATTATATGAGATATAAAATAAAAACAAGCTCCAGGGAATACCATAAAAGTTTTGTCAGAGATCGGTAAGCCGCCGCAGAGAGTATGCGGAAAGCGAAAAAGTGATTAATGGGACACGAGAAAAGTGTAAACAAATCGCAGGTCAGGTTGATGGATTTTAAATACGAAAATTAGTAGAAGATAAAAGGATTAGTCCCTAGATCGGAAACAGGTTTTGGTAATGGTTCAGTAGATATGATTTTAATTTCGCATAAAGGGTAACCGCAAAGGACAAATACTTGAAAAGGGTTCGCTGGAGCCCTTTTTTTCTGGATTTTTTATTGACAATACAGTAATTATTTTCGTGAAAATTCTGATTTGTCTATTTCTGCTATATAAGGAAGATGACGTCCTTGCTCTCTGATATCCATACCATAGCCGATCAGTCTGCTCTCAGTTATTTCAAATCCGTGGTACGCTACCGGCACATTTATAAGCTGTTGTTCAGGGTTAATAAGAAGAGTACATACTTTTACACTGGCAGGCATGCGGGCGGCCAGATTTTGAACGATATAACCTGTAGTAAGTCCTGTGCGTATAATATCCTCCATAACCAAAACATGTTTATCTGTTATTTCCAGATCAAGATCTTTAGTTATCCTGACTATACCTGTTTGATTGGTGGCGTTCGGGTAGGTTCCTATACTTATAAAATCAAGTTGCAAAGGTATGTTAAGTTTTCTTGTCAAATCTGCCAGAAAGTACATTGAGCCTTTTAGCATACCTACCATGATAAGCTCCTTGCCGGCATAGTCTTCATTAATCTGGTCGGCTATTTTCGCTATTCTCTCTTCAATCTCGTCTTTGTTATATACTACTTTTTTTATCGGAAAATCCAGAATATTCATAAAGTACCTCTTAACATTTATTTGTCACGAGCTGCGCTGAATCTTTCAACTAAAGACTGGAAATCTTTTTTATAGACAATTTTTACATTGGTTCCAGGATACATTTCTCTAACTTTTCTTGCTTTTCGGTTTTTTTGGGTTACATATTTTTGATTCATTGTTGTTAGTTCTATATATGTATCAAATTGAGTTAAGTAAAAATCAGGGCTGAATGCCTGGATGACGTTTCCTTCTGCATCCCATTCTATGGGAAAGGTTCTAGGTTCATAAAGCCATTCTATGTGATACATGTCAAGAATACGGGCAAATTCAATTTCTGCAGGATTTTTGAACACAGGTTTTTCTGTAAGATTGTTTATTGTTTTTGCTTCCTTGCTTTCACGGGCGATTCTAATCCTTGCTTCTTTTTCCCGGATAAGAGCAATCACTGCTGCACAAGCTTCGTCAATAGAAATGCCAGCAGTATTAATTGCTATATCATATAGGCTGCAATCACTTAAATCTGCTCCGAAGACAGTGGAAACAAATCTTTTATGTTTTCTGTCAGCTGTAGTAAGTATACCGGCAGCATCTTGATCCTGGCAGTTGAATTGTTTTTTTACTCGGTCAATTCTAATATCCTGTGGTGCGGTCAATCTTATATGAATCGCTTCCTCGTGATCACTAAATAAAATCTGTGAACCAAAACCCACAAAAATAACCGATTCTCTGCTAGTTAAAGTCAGCAGCTGATCGGTTAAATAATCAAGATAGGTTTCACCTTTTTTCATTTCGCTTAAAAAAAATTTAGAGCTTTCTCTTAATCTATTAACTTCTTTTTCGGCACAAATCGGAACAAAAAACATCTCAAGAAGTTTTTCGCGGTTGATAAGAATCCAGCCCATCCTGTCAGCCAAAGTTCTGGCAATTTCATCACCCATACTTCCCATCTGTCTTGATATTGTAAGAATAGCCAAAGACCATTCCTCCTTTTGTCATTATCATCTTTTCAGAATAACTTTATTATATCATAGCTGATTATCCTGTTTTTAAAGATATCATTCTGCAGTTAATGATGCAATTTCCTCTAGCCTGGCAATAATCGGAATATGTTGTGTGCATTTTTTTTCGCATTCTCCACAGGAAATACAATCAGCTGCTTTACTCAAAGGTATATTCCAATGATATTTGAGCCTTTCCTGAATTGATTCACCAAATAATTTTTGATTATATGCATCCATATATTTAGGTATCTGTATATCAACCGGACAGCCTTCACAATAACCACAACCTGTGCAGAGATCATTTAAGGATCTGCCCTTATTGTCGTACTCTGCTCTTATGTCAGAAACAGGATATTCAACTAAGTTTTCAACCGACTTTACGGCATCATTAACATGCTCTTTAGAAGACATACCTGCTAATGTAATAGTAATTTCGCGATGAGATGCAACAAATCTTAAAGCAGACTGTGGAACGGTTAATTCGGAATTTTCTGTTAAATAAGAAAATAGCTCCGGATGAGCAGGTATTACGCCACCTCCGAGAGGATTCATTGCTACAACACCCATTCCCTTGGCATAAGCTTTTTCAATACCTGATTGCCGGAATCTATAATTCAAAGCATTATAACCAATAAGCATTCCCTTAAAAAGGTTTTCTTCAATTACTTTTTCTAATTCATTACCTGGCATATGTGATGAAACAACAATATTACGAATTAGTCCATCTGATTTAGCTCTCTCAAAAAATTTATAAAGTGCTTCACTTTGTTTTGTATATGATTCAAGGCTTAACATGCACCAAAGGTGATAGAAATCAAGATAATCGACTTTTAATCGGGTGAGTGTTTTTTCCAACCTTTTTCTGAAAGCTTCTTCAGTGATTTCATCGCCGGTAGTGTGTAAATTTGCCTTTGATGACACATAGAACTTATCTCTTTTAAGTTGCTCGAGAGCGATGCCTGTAATTATTTCACTTTTATCATCACAATAAAATGGAGCTGTATCAAAATAATTTATCCCTTTTTCTGCAGCATAAAGCGCCACTTCCGCACACTTCTCAAATCTGCCTGCTTCAACATCCTCTTCGTTATACCGCATGCAGCCCATTCCTATGGCAGAAACCTGTATATCAGTATTGCCATATTGTTTATAGTACATAATAGATCCTCCATGATATAGATTTTTTGACAACGGCTTTTTGTCCCTTTTCTATTATACAGTATTTATTGAAAATCTTTATTATCAAAAACAGTTTTCGATTTAAATGAAAACGATCAATAGGGGTAACATGTGTTTCTGGTAAAAGAATAATAGCATGCTAATATTTGTAAAGATAATCTAATAAATTTAATATGGCTAAGCAAAGTGAAGATATCATTATATCTTCAAAATTTATTTGATGATCTTAGCGATGGCAAAGTTATTAACTAAGATATAAATCAAATTTTGAATGGAGGCAATAACATGAACAAAGTAAAATTAGCAATCATTTATTATAGTGCAACAGGAATAAACTATCAATTGGCTGAGTGGGCAAGAGAGTCAGCGGAAGAATCAGGAGCAGAGGTGAAATTAGTTAGAATAAAGGAAACCGCACCTGATAATGCTATTGATTCAAATCCGGCATGGAGAGCAAATTATGATGCAACTAAACATATACCGGAGGCTACTTCTGAAGATATTGAATGGGCAGATGCGATTATTTTTAGCATCCCTACAAGATTTGGCAATGTGCCGGCACAAGCAAAACAGTTTATAGATATTCAAGGTGGATTATGGGCTCAGGGTAAGCTAGCGAATAAAGCAGTAAGTGCTATGTCTTCGGCTCAAAATCCTCATGGAGGACAGGAAGCTACTATTTTAGCTCTTTATACGAGCATGATGCACTGGGGAGCTATAATTGTACCACCAGGATATACAGACAATTCGATATTCGCTGCTGGTGGTAATCCATACGGCACATCTGCTTCGCAAGGTGAAGATGGAAAGCCGGTTGAAGATGTGAAAGAAGCTGTAAAACACCAAGCAAGAAGAACAATTGAAGTTGCATCTTGGATTAAATCAGGTCAGAAGTAATATCTTTAGAATTTTTATCTCGATAAATTTTGATGAGATATATTATTGAAATGATCGTAATAATCAAAAAAAGAGCAAAAGCAATGACGAAGGATTTGTCAAAACTTGTTACAATCAGGCTGCCTGACAAAATAGAGAGTAATACTTTTGGCATGACTCCCATCATGGAACACCACATATAATCAATGAAGTTAAATCTGGAGGCGCCTATTATGACACTTGTAAGATTAATAGGCGCTCCTGGTATGAAGCGCAACAAATAAATCGTTAACTTCTGATGTGTTTGTTGTTTTTCGACTAAAGAATTGAATTTGTCGTACTTGTTTGATAATTTTGTGATAGCGCGCAAAAAAAGTGTTTGTCCCCACAATTTACCCATATAATAGTTTAAGCAAAACTCCAGTCCTACACATAAAAATACAACAGGTATAGCTAAAGAAAGAGGTAATAATATACCGGAGGCAATATAGACGGGAACTGCTGGAATAACAACAACAGCTATTGATTTCAGCAAAAATAATCCTGCTATGATAATTAGAGATATACCTGTATGTTCTCTTATTGCCAGTAGTTTTTCCTGATTATCGCCCGAAAGTTCTCTTCCTACGATGAGTGCAACTATAAGAATAAGAATTCCAGCAACAAATGTTAACCAAAATTGTGAGCTTTTCAATCTTTCCATACAAAGATTATACTCTAATAAAGTTCAATTTACAGTTAAATATTACCTAAGTATACATTGTCTAAATATTTTTCGGCAATCGATTTCAACCTGTACAAAGTTTTTCTAGGAGTAGGTTCAATGGACAGCATCTTATATTGAGGAAAAAATCTGGTTAGATGTAATGGGATATCTTTAGATATATCTGAAAGCCAAACTGCCTGATTAAACATATCTTTATCGCTATCGTTCAGACCGGGTATTATTAGTGATGTTACTTCAATGTGGCAATTTTTAAAGGCTTTGAATATTGTGTTTTTTACTGGTTCAATCTTGCCTCCTGTAAATTCTTTATAGAATGAATCACTAAACGCTTTCATATCTATATTCATTGCGTCAATATACGGAAGTAAATTTTCCAGCGGTTCATTACACACATATCCATTAGTGACCAGTACTGTTTTAAGCTGAGCCTTTTTGGCGAGCTTTGCAGTTTCCAGAACATATTCATACCAAATAACCGGTTCATTATATGTGAAAGCAAGGCCTATATTTCCTTTATCGTTATAATCTATAGCTGTTTTTACAAGATCTGTTGGCGAAATAAATTTTGTTTTGATTTTATTGACAGATGATCTGGCAATAGAATAATTTTGACAGAATGAGCAATGCAAATTACACCCGAAAGTTCCTACTGAAAGAATACTGCTTCCTGGGAAAAATTTTCTTAGTGGTTTCTTTTCGATCGGATCAAGAGATATTGCCGCGATTTGCCCATAGTTATCACAAACCATTTCCCCATTTTGATTGTGCCTGCCAGAACACAACCCAAATTGTCCAGGCTTAATGCTGCATCTATGGGGACACAAAAGACATTCAACCAATTTGTTTTCTTTTCTGATAAACCATAAGGCGGTTTTGTCCATGGAAGTTTCCCGCTTTCTGTCATAAATTTTTAATGATAACGTCTTACTTCAAATCTTTCAATATTGTAATCTTCAGAAGCAGTGATCCCTGCTTTTTGTAAAGCAATTGCTATTTGCTGATGAGGTGTATCAATGCCTTCCAAATCAGGCAGCAACAGCCCTCGACGAAAACCACAGCTTACTATTACACCATAACGCTTGACATCAAGTTGCTCAGGGTTAATTACAGGTTCTGGTTCAGACAAGACGTCTACACTTATCTCTAAATTTTCCAGATCTTTGATTGAAAGTGGAGGGAAACGCGGATCTTCGCTGGCTGCATGTCTTGCATTCGTCATTATTTCTTCCGCTAAATTATTACATGCAGGAGAAATCGTTCCTATGCAACCACGTAAATGTCCATTCTGTTTCAATGAAACAAAAGTGCCTGCTCTCATTTTATAGAATTTGTCAGGAATCCATTCAGGTACGGGTATTTTGCGCTCCTTTTCTATCCATGCTTCAATTGCTTCGCGTGCAAGGTGCACATGATCACTTTCTTTTTTTCCTTCAATTTGTATGCCGGCTGTTAGATAGCCCACGCCGAACGGAGCCTGATAAGAGTATATTTCAGGTCTGCCTGCTACGTTTTCTAAAAGGCCGTACATTATAGCAAAAGACCTTGTTCCACATTCTGCGGCCGCCTCCATTTCTGTTTCTGAAATAGATAACAGCTTTTGAATATCACCAGTTTCTACTATAGTTTTTATTTTCTGATCATAAGAAGCCCCTTCGGGACAGTAACCTGCCGGTGCTTCTGCAGTAAGTCCATGAGATAGATCCCCACTTGCAATATAAACAATTTTTTCATTAGAAGCTGTGACTGCATCAAAAATACAGCCACCAAATTTAAAGAGTTCATTTAGATTTGTTAATGGTGTAGAAACAACAATAAGTTTGAATTTTACGGAAATTTTTTTCAAAAAATATATGGGAACCAGTACCCCATGATCCAGTTTTTCATAAAAATGATTTCTGTCTCTTAGGTTTCTGTCAGGAAAACCTGAGTTAAGTCCTGATCTTTCTGCCTGGCTTATTATATTTTCAGTCAGAGGTAAATTATTTTCTAGCTCAAAAGATAAATCCGGTCTGCCAAAAGCAGAAAAATCCCCATAAAGCCAACGGTTTTTGGGGAAACAGAAAAAATCTCTAAAACAAGGCGCATGAGGCGAGGAAATAATTACTGTATCAGGCTTCTCTTGTTCTATCTTGCGTACTATTTTATCTGCTGATTTTAGAGTGTCGGCTATTTCATATTCACGCCCTTGACCTATTTCCGGTATCATTACCGGCGGATGCGGCATAATATAACAGCTTAAAATTTGTCCCATTTTCTTGCCCCCTTTATCATTGTCAGATCATTTATCTGACTGCAATATGCTGGCATTGGCAAAAGCTGTCAATCTACTTTCAAACTATGCAGACATAAACAGTTATTCTAAAATCATTGTACCAGATATTCATAAAATTTTAAGACGTTAGCACATGTCTATGCTAAAATCATTATTATGAAACCGGAGGTAAATTTATGTTTAAAATAGGTTGTCACCTTTCTGCTTCAAAAGGTTATGTTCACATGGCAAAAGAAGCTATTTCCATTAATGCTAATACTTTTCAGTTTTTCACCAGAAATCCTCGTGGGGGAAAAGCAAAGGCTCTTGATATGGTTGATATTGCTAAATTTAATCAAATGTTTGTAGAGCATTCTTTTGCACCGATTCTTGCACATGCACCTTATACTTTGAATGCTTGTTCTGCAGACCAGAGAGTAAGAGAGTTTGCTTTTGAAGTAATGGGGGATGACTTATCAAGGCTTACTCATACTCCTGAGAGTTATTATAATTTTCATCCAGGAAGTCATGTTGGTCAAGGTGTTGAAAAAGGAATAGAACTTATAGCTGATTTATTGAATAAAGTTGTCAAAGATGATAAAGGGCCTATTGTTTTACTCGAAACAATGTCTGGCAAAGGAAGTGAAGTTGGAGGAAGGTTTGAAGAAATAGAAAGTATTATTGAAAAAGTGAATATGCCTGAACGTTTTGGTGTCTGTCTTGATACTTGTCATGTGAATGATGCAGGATATGATATTGTAAATAACCTCGAAGGAGTTTTGGATGAGTTTGACCGTATAATCGGTCTGGAAAGGCTTAAAGCGATACACGTAAATGATAGTAAAAATCCTTTTGGAAGTCATAAGGATAGGCATGAAAGACTGGGAGAAGGAACGATAGGTCTTTTGGCAATTGAAAAAATTATTAACCATTCTTATCTGCGAAATTTACCATTTTATCTTGAAACACCAAATGAGTTGGAAGGCTACGCTATGGAAATTGCTGAATTGAGGAAATTATATATAGAGAAATGATGTATATTATTCATTATTTTCTAGCGGTTATAGAATAATTATGCAGTCTCTGTTATAGTATTAAGTCGAATATAAAAATGGGGGATTTATTTATGCCAAAGCGACAAGATATTCATAAAATTTTGATAATAGGGTCAGGACCTATAGTTATTGGTCAAGCTTGTGAATTTGATTATTCAGGCACACAAGCCTGTAAAGCATTGCGCAAATTAGGTTATGAAATAGTGCTTGTTAATTCTAATCCAGCAACTATTATGACGGATCCGGGAATTGCTGATCAGACTTATATTGAGCCACTTAATATCAAACGTCTGACAGAAATAATAGCCAAAGAAAAACCTGATGCCGTTTTGCCTAATCTTGGAGGACAATCTGCTCTGAATCTTTGTTCTGAATTGAATCAGGCTGGAATATTTGATCAATATAATGTAAAGGTAATAGGAGTACAAATTGATGCCATTGAGCGTGGAGAAGATCGTATAGCATTTAAAGAAACGATGAATCGTTTAGGTATCGATATGCCCCAGAGTAAGCCCGCATATACTATAGAAGAAGCTGAAAAAATAGCATCAGAACTTGGATACCCTGTTGTTATTCGTCCTGCCTATACAATGGGAGGTACAGGTGGAGGTCTGGTATACAATATAGAAGAACTCCGAACTATAGCTCAAAGAGGAATTGCTGCTAGTATGGTAGGTCAGATTTTGATTGAAGAGTCTGTGCTCGGTTGGGAAGAGCTGGAGCTTGAAGTTGTTCGTGACAGCAATAATAAAATGATAACTGTCTGTTTTATTGAAAATATCGATGCAGTAGGTGTACACACAGGTGATTCCTTCTGTTCTGCTCCTATGCTTACCATAAGTCCTCAAGTACAGCAAAGACTGCAGGAGGCAGCCTATAAAGTAGTTGAAGCGATAGAGGTTATTGGAGGTACAAATGTCCAATTTGCCTATAACCCTAAAAGTGATAGATTTGTAATTATAGAGATAAATCCAAGAACGTCAAGATCCTCAGCTCTTGCGTCAAAAGCAACAGGTTTTCCGATTGCGCTTATTTCTGCAATGCTGGCGGCAGGATTAACTTTAGATGAGATTCCTTATTGGCGTGATGGATCTCTTGATAAATATACTCCATCAGGAGAATATGTTGTTGTAAAATTTGCTCGCTGGGCTTTTGAGAAGTTTGCAGGAGTGGAAGATAAACTCGGAACCCAAATGCGTGCTGTAGGCGAAGTTATGAGCATAGGCAAAAACTACAAAGAAGCTTTGCAAAAAGCGATCCGCTCTTTGGAAATCGGTAGATATGGTCTGGGGTTTGCTAAAAATTATAATCAGATGAGTCTTGAGGATTTGCTTGCTCTTTTAGCTGAACCTAGTAGTGAGAGGCAGTTTATTCTTTATGAAGCTATACGAAAAGGTGCGGATATTGATAAACTTGTGAACATAACATATATCAAAAAATATTTTCTGCAGCAAATGACAGAATTGGTAGAATTGGAAGAAAAAATATTAAACTATCGTGATAGTAAATTACCTGATGAATTGCTTTTACAGGCAAAAAGAGATGGTTTTGCCGATCGTTATCTAGCATTGCTGCTCTCTTGCGATGAATCTGCCATACGTGAACAGAGAACTGTTTTAGGTATTACTGAAGAATGGGAAGCCGTTCCTGTAAGTGGCGTTGATGATGCCTGCTATTATTTTTCCACTTACTGTGGAGCGGAAAAGCTGCAGATTAAAGCTGATTTTTCTGAGATCCAAAACAGTGATAAAAAAGTAATGATTCTTGGCGGAGGACCAAACAGAATAGGTCAGGGCATTGAGTTTGATTATTGCTGTGTCCATACTGCCTTAGCTCTGCGCGAACTTGGATATAAAACCGTTATGGTTAATTGCAATCCTGAGACTGTATCAACAGATTACGATACTTCCGACCGACTTTATTTTGAACCTTTAACTGTAGAGGATGTACTTAGCATCTATGAGTCAGAAAAACCTTTAGGTGTCATTGTTCAGTTTGGAGGACAGACTCCATTAAATATAGCAAATGATTTAGAAAAAGCAGGTGTAAATATTTTGGGTACAACTCCTGCTACTATCGATCTTGCAGAAGATAGAGATCAGTTCAGACAGATGATGGATAAACTCAATATTCCAATGCCAGAGTCCGGAATGGCAACAAATCTTCATCAGGCTTTGGAAATAGCAGAAGAAATAGGCTATCCTTTAATGGTAAGACCGTCCTATGTTCTTGGTGGCCGTGGCATGGAAGTAGTTCATGATGAATCTATGTTAAAACAGTATATGGAGGCTGCGGTAGGTGTTACCCCTGATAGACCTATTCTGATAGACAGATTCCTAAGTCATGCTGTAGAAGCAGAGGCAGATGCGATTGCTGATGGCAAGAGTGCTTTTGTGCCTGCTGTTATGGAGCATATAGAGCTTGCGGGTATTCATTCAGGAGATTCTGCCTGTGTTATACCACCAATCAGTATATCTCAGAAGAATATTGAAAAAATAAAGGACTATACAAAACGCATAGCAGAGGAAATGAATGTAATAGGCTTAATGAATATGCAGTATGCAATTGCTGATGAAAAGGTATATGTTCTTGAAGCTAATCCCAGGGCGTCAAGAACTGTGCCTTTAGTTTCAAAAGTTTGTGATATTTCAATGGCTAGAATAGCGACAGAATTTGTTATGGCAGCATATGAAGGGAAAAAAGCAGGTATAGAAAAACTGTCTGAAAGAAAAGTTTCTTATTTTGGAGTAAAAGAATCAGTATTTCCTTTCAATATGTTTCCTGAAGTGGATCCTGTTCTTGGTCCGGAAATGCGTTCTACAGGAGAAGTTCTTGGCCTGGCAGATAGTTTTGGTCTGGCATATTTCAAAGCCCAGGAAGCAGCTCAGGCTGTGCTGCCATCTTCTGGTACTATCCTAATTAGCGTTAATGATGCCGACAAGGCAGAGGCTCTTGAAGTTGCAAAAGCTTTTGCTTCAGTAGGCTTCGATATTAAGGCTACTATCGGTACCCGCAAATATCTTGAAGAGAATGGAATAAAAGCAGAGCTTGCAATAAAATTACACGAAGGCAGACCAAATTTGGCGGATGATATAACAAATAAGGAAATATGTTTGGTGATAAATACAGCTGCAGGAAAACGTAGCAAGTCGGATGACTCATACATACGTAAATCAGCAATAAAAAATAAAATTCCCTATATAACAACGATGACCGCCGCAATGGCCAGTGCAAGAGGAATTGCTGATTATTTAGCAGAAAAATCAGCAAACAGCAGCCCTAAATCTCTTCAGGAATATCATGAGTTGATTCAAAAGAAATCATAATATCAGGAGGTTTCTTCTATGAAGATGATTGATTATGAGAAAATAAAACGGTTGAATAAATATATAGACAAGCTGCAGCAGGGAAGTGTTTCCGGCATTGCTGCGAAAGATCTGTATATGGAAAATAAAATTGATTTGATGAGTGTGACACCACAAGAAGCTTTTGAAATTTTCACTAACCGTTACAAAGCAGGTCAGTCATCATCAGAGATTTTAAACTATCTTGATAAAGTTATTAATGTATTTCATCATGGTCTTGTTGCTTACAAATGGAGAAAACCTATGACTGGAAGTTTTCTCCATTTGCTGAGTCTGGAAAACAGAAAACTGGTTGAACGTCTTGATGCTATAAGTGAAAAAATCCAAGATTTTCCAATAGTAAAACAGAAAGAAAGCCTCTTAGAAGATGTGACGAGATTGTTGGAATTTAATGATCATTATCTAAAAAAAGAAAATATTATTTTCCCGCTTATGGAGAAAAAACATAGCAGATTTGATGGCCTTGCAATTATGTGGTCACTGCATGATGAAGCAAGACAAAAAATTAAAGAGACGATTGAATTTCTGGAAAAAGAAACTCTAGATGAGGGTGAAGAGCCTGCTTTAAATATCGTCTTTGGCGAACTGTTTTTTGCCATGCATGGTATTGTTCAAAAGGAAGAATTAATACTATTTCCTACAATGGTTGAAATTTTCAATCATCAGGAGATGGAAGAGATGTTAAGACAAAGTTATGAATACTCTTTTCCTTTTCTTGAGAAAAATGAAATACCTCCCGAGCCTGATGGCATAAAATCAGATTTTTCTGTCATAAATAATTATTTGATTAAAACAGAAACAGGTAATATAACTTTGGAGCAACTTATGCTGATTTTTTCATCATTGCCTGTGGATTTGTCTTTTGTTGATGAGAATAATAAACTGTGTTTTTTCTCAAGGCCTAAGGATAGAATTTTTCCCAGATCTCAGGCTTCTTTAGGTCGTGATGTTGCTAATTGTCACCCGCCGGAAAGTGTTCATGTGGTACAGGAAATTATTGAATCTTTTCGCAGCGGTAAGCAAAACAAAGCAAGTTTCTGGATTGAAATAAAAGAAAAATTTATATTGATTCAATATTTTGCACTTAGAAATGAAAAAGATGAGTATAGGGGCGTACTCGAAGTGAGCCAGGATATAACTGATATCCGTAAATTAGAGGGGCAAAGAAGATTGTTGAATTGGGATGATTTATTATGAACTGATTTCATTAGACCAGACTACAGCATCAAGATAAAATTTGGCTAAGATATCCAAATCTATTCCAATATCTTCTGCTATTATTTCTGATAATATCCACTGAGCCTTTTCATATGCTATGGTTAGCTTATAGCATTGTGCCATTGGTGTTGAGATTGGTTTGCCGGATAGAATATCCTTGATTTCATCGGAGACAGGAAGTTCCGGAACTATCGCCGACATCTCGCAGCCGGTAAGGACATCAATCATGGAAAGAAGCCCAAGCGTAAAATAGGTCATTTTCTGGTTGGCATTTCCGGTTAACTCACTTAGTTGTTCAAGTACGCGACCTCTCTGCACAGATGTGCTTATGTTCTCTTCGTGGCTATGATCCCCAATGCGCCTTATTATCGTAATGAATGCCCACTTTTTTAATTCTCCAAGCCCCATTAATGCAGCTGCCTGCCGTATAGAATTTATTCTATTGCCACGATAGTATTTAACTGTTTTGGTCAGTTTAAGTATTTCATAGGTGAACGCTACGTCTTGCTCAATAATGTCAGCAATATCACCAATATCAGGATCTGGCTCATTTAACAGATGCATCAGGCGTATCTGATTATATTTTGAAGGCGGAATATTATTTGTATTTATAATTACAGGTTTGGCAAAAAAATAACCTTGGAAAAGTTCATAGCCAAGCCTTACAGCCATATCATAATCTTCTCTTGTTTCTACCTTTTCAGCAAGAAACCGTATTTTTCTGTTACGATTTTGAATTATGACAGCTTGTCTTTCTTCTTCTAATTTTAGTTCCATAAAATCAACTTTTATTATATTAGCAATATTTATTAATGCCTCATAATCATCTCGCAGAATAAAATCATCTAAAGCAATAATATAGCCTTTAGCCTTTAATTCTTTGCAGGCGGCAATAATTTCAGTAGTTGGTTCGATGGTCTCCAATATCTCAACAACAATTTGTCTTGGTGGGAAAAGTGTTGCTATTCCTCTTAATAGCATGTTCTCTGTAAAATTTATAAAAGCTTTGCTTTGATCTGATAATTCATTTACTCCCATGGAGAGAAATCCGGCTGCCATTACACTTGATGTTGCCATATCTCCGTCATGCTGATCATAAACAAACTGCCCCGGTTCCCGGTATAGCAGCTCGTATCCATATCTCCGGCCTCTGCGGTCAAAAATTGGCTGTCTGGCAAAGAGTAGTGGCACGTCAAGACCTCCTTTGGACTATGTTAATATATTTTAACATAATTAAACCTTTTGCAAAGAAATAATTAGATGTTTACGTTGTTTAACAGTGCTGTATTTGCTAGAATGAACTTCTAAGGAGGTTTTACACATGAAAGCATTATTTATTGGTGGAACAGGTACCATCAGCAAGGCTGTAAGCCATCGCGTGATTGAATTGGGTTGGGATCTGTACCTTCTCAACAGAGGGAATAGGCAAGAACATGTTCCGCCTCATGCACATATTATAATGGCAGATATAAATGATGAGCAAAAAGTAGCTGATCTTATATCCCAGCATTGGTTTGATGTTGTTGTTAATTTTATTGCATTTAATGTCTCAGACATAGAGCGTGATTTGAGATTATTTAAAAATAAATGTGGTCAATATATATTTATCAGTTCTGCTTCTGTTTATCAGAAGCCACTTTCCAATTATCTGATAACAGAGAGTACGCCTTTGTCAAATCCTTACTGGCAATATTCCCGTGATAAAATTGCTTGTGAGGAGAGATTACTTAAATCATTTCGCCTGGATAATTTCCCGATAACAATAGTAAGACCAAGTCATACATACGGTGATTGGTCGGTTCCTCTGGGTGTTCATGGTCCTAAAGGCAGTTGGCAGGACGTTTTACGCATTCGGCAAGGAAAACCAGTTATAGTTCATGGAGACGGCACATCTTTATGGACTATGACGCATAATCAGGATTTTGCACTTGCAATGACCGGTCTAATGGGTAATATTCATGCGATAGGTGAGACTGTGCATATTACTTCTGATGAGACATTAACCTGGAATCAAATTTATTTTTGCATAGGCCAGGCTATGGGTGTAAGACCTAATCTTGTGCATATAACTTCAGAACATCTGGCCAGAATTCGTCCTGAATTGGCAGGGACTTTGCTTGGTGATAAAAGCCACAGTGTTGTTTTTGACAATTCTAAAATAAAGAAGCTGGTTCCGGAATATAATGCAGTTATTAGATTTGATCAAGGCGTCCGTAGAACAATTCAATACATATTAAATCATCCTGAATTGCAGAAGTTGGATCAGGAGTGGGACGCATGGGTTGATGAAATTACTAATAAATAAATTATCAATTATCATCTGAAGGTTTTTTGGTGCAAGGAGCTGAATTGTGAATATAAAAGATCAGGATTATCTTAAATGGCCACATGATATGAGAGCCAAAGATGATTTTAAGTGGTGTGAAAAAGTAATAAAGTCTCATTCGGGAAGCTTTTATCGGGCTTTTAAACATTTGCGTAAAGACAAAGCCCTCGCTGTGTTTGCTATATATGCTTTTTGTAGAATTGCAGATGATGCAGTAGATGAACATAATGATGCGACAGAAATTAATTTACTTGAACAAAAGTTAACAGATTTTTCTCGTGGAATAAATTTTGATGAACCACTATGGAGAGCACTTAGATTGACTTTTGATAGATTCGATCTTACTTTTAAACCTTACTTTGATTTGGTTCATGGTCTTAAAATGGATCTTGAACATGTTCAGCCTGCAGATATGGCGGCTTTTGACAATTATTGCTATTTTGTTGCCGGCACCGTAGGGTTGATGCTTTGCCCTCTTATGGCAAAAGATCCTGAGAATAAGAAGATCGAAAATATTTGTGTGAAACTCGGACATGCAATGCAAATAACTAATATTTTAAGAGATGTTGGAACTGATCATAGATTAGGTAGAATATATTTACCTGCAAATATGATGCAGGAAGCAGGTATTGATTCAACACATTTGGCTGAACCTCTTATGTCAAAGAACTTAATTGCTCTTTGGGAAAAATTGGCAGCCATTGCAGAAGAGTATTATCTGGAAGTTGAAAAAAATATAGATTTTTTCGACAAAAAAGCTAAACTTCCATTATTACTCTCTCTCGAATACTATAGATCAATCATACATGAATGCAGAAAAAGTGATTATATGCTTTTGCAAAGAAGAATATTTGTTCCAAACTGGAAAAAATTACTTATTTTCTGGAAAATAAAATTTAAGACTATTTTGGGGTGACCTTTATTGATAAAAATAAATGACTTGATTTTTTTTGTACTAAGTCTGGTTGTTGCCGCTTTTGTTTACATTAAAGGGGCATTGACTTTAGCTGGGTATTTTACTGCTATGATATTGGCTTTATTCTTATTCTATATAGGTGGAGCACATTTCATAATTGTATTATTAACTTTTTTTATCAGCTCAACCCTCTTATCAAAAATAAACAAAAGCTTGAAAGAGTCGTTGGAAATGAAAATCTCTGAACATACAGGAGCCAGGACAAGTATTCAAGTTCTAGCTAATGGAGGTCCTGCCCTGATTATGGCGATTCTGTTTGCCATATATCGACAGCCTGAATTTGTAATTTGTTACTGCGCTGCTCTTGCTGCAAGCAATGCAGATACCTGGGCGTCAGAACTGGGAGTATTGAGCCGTAAAGATCCTATATCATTTATATCCGGCAAGCCGATCGAGAGAGGCCTCTCAGGAGGAGTTACTGCGTTTGGCTTTGTTGCTTCAATTTGCGGTGCGATGCTTATTGCTCTTATAAGCAGTATTTTATTATTCCCTGTAAAGTTTGAAATAATGATTGTTGTTGTATCAATGATAACACTTGCCGGCTTGCTTGGTTCTCTTTTGGACAGCTTGCTGGGTGATATTCTGCAAGCAAAATATATTAATCTACAAGGAGATATAACGGAAAAAAAGTATAGTAATGGCAAACCTAACAAGCTAGTAAAAGGATTTGCTTTTGTAAATAATGATTTGGTAAATTTTTTGAGCTCTCTATTTGCAGCTCTGATTTCATTAATTGTGATAAGGGTTTCAGATCAGAGTTGGCTTTATACTTTGCGATTATATAATTTGACTGATATTTTTTTGCCATTATTTTAGCAAGGGAGATTTACAACGAAAGCATATTTCATCTGAAATATCATTTAAGTCTGCACAGCAATTGCAAAATATGATGCTGTCTCCTGATTTGTCGTATTTTTCATAAGTGCCCAAAAAACCATGAAACCTGACATGATCACCAATTTTATAATAATTATATTTAGTATCATCGTTACGACCGATACTTTCATGAATTTTTCCTTTCATGTCGCGAATAAAAACAGTGTAGGCCATATATTCTTGCCAATGATAACTTCCAGAACCATCACTGTCACTATAATATTTTTTCTCTTTCTTTTTTTCTATTCTTTTGTCTACGACAATTCCATCCCAGCTTTTCCGACCTGACTTCGACAGTATTTGAATGCTCGCTATAAGAATAAACATACCACCTATAATAAAACCAATATACAAAGACTCAGGATTATCCATTTCTGAACCTACTTCACCGGCAATATAAAAACCAACAATTGCAATTGTCGCAATAATCAATGCAAAAATAATTGTCCAGAGTTTAGTGTTTTTTGCATATTTTATAATAGCAGGATCATTTATTTTAGGTGAATAGCCTATATTGCCGCCTTGTTTACGCTGTTCAAAACTGTTATTGTAGCTTTGCTTAGCTGTAGAAAATCCTGTACCACATTCAGGGCAAAAGGAGGCATTTTTATTAAGCTTACTGCCACATTTATTACAATACATTCTAAATATCTCCTTATTGATAGTTTAAGAGTTTATGCTATTTTATGATTGTATCATCAGAAGCAAAAAATAATGGTGACGCTGTTATTTTGTCAATGACAAATTTATTTGCAAAAGCCTAAATATAGAGTTATTATCAAAAAGTTAAATAGTTATTTATTAGAGAAGGGTTAACAATGGTGAATGGTATGCAACTTCTGATACTTATCTTAAATAAAACAGAATGTCTGGATAATCTGTTTGAAAACCTGATTAAAATAGGGGTTAAAGGTGCAACTGTTATTGAAAGCACGGGTATGGCTAGATTGATTGGCAATCAGTCGCAAAATTTTTTTGAATCAATAAAAATGATTATAGATCCAGATCTGCGATCAAATCTAACCTTATTTATGGCAGTTGATGATACATTGGTTGATCTTGCAAGGGAAACTATAGATGAAGTTGTGGGAGGACTTGCAAAACCTGATACGGGAGTCTTATTTGGTTTGCCAATATCTTTCTTTGATGGTAAAGTTTCAGATAAATAAGTTTGATAGAATAATCAAATTGAGATATTGTTCTTAGTATTGACAATTCATTGTCATGATTGTTATCGTGATCTTAATTTAGCAGTGGAGGGTTCTTTATGAGCAGAATAGTTGTTATCGGCAGCCTTAATATGGATCTTGTAGTTAATAGTCCGCGTATGCCTTTGCTAGGAGAGACAATAACAGGTAGTGATTTCATGACCTGCCCTGGAGGTAAGGGCAGTAATCAAGCTGTTGCTGCTTCAAGATTAGGTGCAGAAATATCTATAATTGGATCAGTTGGCAATGATCTTTTTGGTAAATCTCTTATCAAAAGCCTTGACTCTGATGGAATTGATTACTCTGCTGTAAAAGTTGGTGATGTTCAAACCGGAACTGCAACTATCGTGGTAATTGAAGGAGATAATTTTATAATTTTAGATCCTGGGGCTAATGGTCAAGTTTTCCCGGAGGATATAGACAGGAATATAGAAATGATAAAAAGTGCGGATATTATAATGCTGCAACTTGAAATCCCTCTGAATACTGTTAAATATGCTATAGATCTTGCGAAAAAATATAATATAAAAATAATGCTTGATCCTGCTCCGGCTGTCCCTTTGGATTTTGAACTGCTTAAACAGGTCGATATTTTTAAACCAAATGAACATGAATGTCAGATTGTAACAGGCCTGAATGCAGATACTGTAGAAACTGCCCTTGTAGCTGTTAAAACTATGAATACAATGGGAATCAAGCTTCCAATTATAACCATGGGTAAAAGAGGCGTAGTTTATTTTGATCAAGATAGTCAGAAGGCTGTGCATATGCCTGCGAATGATGTTGCCGTTGTTGATACAACTGCTGCAGGTGACTGTTTTAGTGGAGCTCTAGCTGTTGCTTTGGCAGAAGGTAAAAATACTTTTGATGCAATAAGTTTTGCCGGCAAGGCATCTTCTTTAGCAATTTCAAGATATGGTGCCCAGCCTTCTTTGCCATATAGAAAAGAACTGGAATAGATTACTTCTTACTAAAAGAAAAATCTATTAATCTGTAATTTTTTCAGCTGCCTTATAAATAGCTTTTCTGTCTTGTGAGGGCAAGGATTTTTCGACCAGATAGCCAAGAATAAAAATAACTGGTAAATTCAGAGCGAATCTTATCAGCATAAAATTAATTCCAAGAGAGCTTGCCTCAAACAAAAGCAAGGGGATTTTTGTTGTTGACCATGCACCGATAAAAATCATAATGTTAGAAAATTTAGTTCCTTTCTTTAACATTATGCCGGCAAAAGGAAATGCGGCATATAATGGCCCAGCAGCAAAGGAACCAAGTAAGAAAGAAATAGCAATTCCTTTTATTCCTGACCCTGATCCTGTAAGTTTAATCATAATTTCTTTTGGAACCCAAACATCTAATAAGCCCAATAGAATAAAGATAGGTGGAATAACTGCAAGCATTTCAATAATATTTTCAAAAGTCATATGTATAGCCTTAAAACCTATGTCTGGAGCTAAGGCTATTACAACTAAGTAAATTACTGAAAAAATTAAAAATAAGGAGTATCTTTTTACTAGAGAAATTTTAAGTGGAATTTTTGGGGGCTTTTCTGAAATGTTAATAGGCTGACTCATGATAATATAACTCCTAAAATTATTGCAACAAAAACTGCCATAATAAATGCTAATGAATTTCTTGTTAAGGTAGCTCTTTTGCCAAAATATTTTATTTCAACAGGAATTGTTACTATTCCCACCATCATAAGGGTAGAAATAAAAACCGCAATCTGGCTTATGCCGGCACCATTGATTAATAAAGCTGCAGCAAGCGGAAACGCTACAAATCCAGGAATAAGAGTTATTGATCCTATGATTGCTGCTAACAACATACCAATCCAGCCTGATTCCTGACCGATTATTCTGCTTATCAATTCTGGAGACAATACAGCCAACATTAATCCTATCAAAAGAAGAATTGCCAAAAATTGAGGCAATATATTCTCAAAAGCTTTCCAAGCCTTTCTTAATGCCATTTTGGTTCTTTTTTTATCTTTGAAAAAAGAGGCAGTTAGTAAAGCGACTGCCAAGCTGTATAAAACAATATTAAATATCATAAATTAATCTAACACCTTCTATCATTAGAATCATTATGCGATTAAATCATATTTAATAGAGTTTTAAAGTGATATTAGTCACATTGAACTCCTTTTTTATCTTGTCGAAGCCTTTTTAAATTTCCCCATTACAGCGAGAGTTATCGTCGTAATTCCTAGAGCTCCTACTATCAAAGTAAATAAAACTGAGTTCTTTCTATTGGCAGGGTAATTAATAGATGGGAAAAAAGGCAAATATCTTATTGTGACCGTACTCCCTTTTTGTGGAAGATTTGAGTAATTAAAGACATTACCCATGTCATAACTTCCGTTTATTCTTTTATCATCATCTGTTATAAAAGAGTAACTAACACGATAGTCATGATCCATTGCAGAACTGGAACTGTTAATTATCTGTCGTACATCTGTTACAACTGCCATTGTAGTATTGCCTAATAAAAAAAGCACAGGTATTCTTAAGGCATACATGCAAAGCAACAATCCCACCAAAAGTACGACGATGTTTGGTTTGGTTAATTTCTTTTTTGTTTTTCCAACTGATTTTTGATTGTTATAGGGTATGCCTGTATTAGTATCAATAACCTGTGATCCGCAAAACTCGCAGAATTTTGTTGTAGGCTGCAAAGGTTTACCGCAGTGGCGACAAAATTTCGAAATTACCATCATTAGACTCCTTGATGTACTTTTTATAATTCATAACAATGTCATTTAATGTCATTCAATTTTATCATATTATATGGTAAATGGCACTTTGATAAATTTATTGACACAAATTTTAATTGTAAAAGTGTCTTTATTTAATTATAAAAAGAAAAAAATTTTCAACTGTGATAAAATAATGTAGATAATTTAGAGAGGTTGCAGGATTATATTCCTGATATTTTTATGGCAATAAAAAGTTTTCTTAAATTAGTTGAAATTCAAACAAAAGTAGCAAGCGTATTACCATTTATACTTGGAACCATGTATGCAGTTTTCCGGTTTGATAATTTCAGAATTTGGGCTTTCCTCTTTATGCTGGCGTCTCTGATATGTATTGATATGGCAACGACTGCAATTAATAATTATATGGATTATAAAAAAGCTATCAAGAAACATGGTTTTGGCTATGAGAGTCATAATGCAATTGTGCGAGATAAACTTCAAGAAAAATATGTTTTGGCAACCATAATAGTATTGCTTGTTCTGGCTGCTGTTTTTGGAATTCTGCTTGTTTGCATTACAGATTATCTTGTTTTAATTATTGGAGTAATATCTTTGGCTGCAGGGATTCTTTATTCAACCGGCCCTGTACCTATTTCCCGAACTCCTTTTGGCGAAATCTTTTCTGGTGGATTTATGGGTTTGATTATTCCTTTTTTGGCAGCTTATATCCATGTGTCGGGAGAAGAATTTCTTATATATAAGATTAATTTAGAAAGTATAAATCTGCAGCTTTTTTGGCCGGAATTACTTTTCTTGTTATTAATATCCTGGCCTGTGGCAGCAGGAATTGCTAATATTATGCTGGCTAATAATATATGTGATCTTGACGATGACGTAGTTAATAAAAGGTATACCTTAACTTATTTTATCGGCAAATCCAAAGCGATTACTTTATTTAGAATATTATATTATAGTGGTTATGCTGCAATATTGCTTTTGCTTATTTTTAGAGTTTTAAGCTGGCCGGCCGTTTTGTTTTTCGTTACAATTATACCTGTTGAGAAGCATATTAGGTTATTTGCAAACAAACAAAGTAAGCAGGAAACTTTTGTACTTGCAGTTAAAAACTTTGTCATCCTATCTGTTTTCTTGATAATGACTATTTCTATTTCTTTTATTTTAGGAGTTCTGTGATGCCATCAGTCATCTGAACGCTTAAATCGTTAAAAACCCATATGACTTCTACATCTTCCAGACTGTCTGCGTATTCTCTGCCTTGTTCATAGGGAAGAATAAAGAAAACTGTTGAATAAAAATCAGCTAAACCAGAGTCAGGGGTAACCACTGTAATGCTTGAAAAATAATCAGCAGGAAATAGAGTCGAGGGATCTATAATGTGATGGTATCTTTTACCGTCGACTATATAGTATCTCTGATAATCACCGCTGGTTACTACCGAGGTGTTGTTAACAGCAAGAGTATATAAAATTTCATCATCGGTTTCCGGCAATTCAGCAGCCGGATTTTGTATTCCGATATTCCAGCTGTTTCTGTTTTCGTCCAAAGGTGGATTGGCAACGCTGACATTTCCGCCGCTGCTTATAATGAAGCTGTTCCAGCCGGCAGTAAGCAGTTCTTGTTTTACTAATTCTGTTGCATAACCTTTGGCTACAGCTCCTAGATCTAATTTCAAATCGGAATCTTGCAAGAAAACCGTATTATTCTGTTCGTCAATAATAATATCATCGACATTGGTGTGTTCGGCAGCTTTTTTCAGATCTGAAATATCAGGCAAATATGCTTGATCGATATTGTTGATTGAGTCTGCTCGGCTGTCATGCCATAATTCAAGCACCGAACCAAGAGCTATGTTAACAGTATTCGGCGATTCTTTTTGCCATTCAATTGAAATTTTGAGAAGATCAATAATCTCTTTTTTGACAGGTACGGGTTCAATTGCTCCAATCTCATTAATTGTTTTTATATTATTTATGCCTTCGTAAGTATTATAACGGTCAAATAATTGATGCAGTTCTTCAAATCTCTCATCAGCCATATTGATATACTTCTCAAAATCTTTTTCTGTTTGACTATAGCCGATAATAGTAATGGTAGTATCAAAAGCACCAACCATGTGACTTGTATATCTTTTCGCCTGATTATCATTTTTACTGCATGATTGGAGTAAAAATGCAGCTACTATCGTCAAAAGAATGATCATTAATTTAAATGAAATACATTCTTTTTTTCTTATCGGAATCCGGGTGTCAAATTCTTGATTTTTCATTTTTTAATAATCCTTCTCTCATATTAACTACAAATACAAATTATAATAAAAAATCCTCCGACTAAGCAACCGGAGGATTTTTTTGGAACGGAACCAAATGCTTTATCATCTGAAAAACGATAAATCAGTTGCAAGAATTATTTGCTGGCATCTTCTATTGCTTCAATTGCAGCAGCTATGTAGACGTCAACCTTAAGAGTTGCCTTTGAAACCAGATCGGCCTCATCAGGTACATTTGCTCCTGTATCGTCTGCTTTAACTTTCATATTTTTGATTTCTTCAGCCGTTTTCCCTGTCATCCATTCTTCGATAGCGTCTATTTGCTCATACCATTCACGACCGATACCAGAGGCAACTATCATGCCATAATCATCACCAAGCTCACGTTTAGTTGGATACTCGATAGATGTATCAGATGTGATAACACCATCTTCATCAAAATTAATTCTGGTTTGAGCTGCATCAATTTTGATATCCACTACTTTGCCATCTTCATCAATCATTACGGCTGCCATCACAGTATCTGCCTGAGCAGTACCGATCTTCACGCCTTCATCATTTTCCGCCAGATCCTTTGACGATCTGATTGTGGTAATCTGCCCAAGACCTACTCTGGTTTCTGAACTAGAAGAAGAACAACCAGCAAGTGCTACAATAAATACTAGTACAAGAATTAATGCTATAATTTTTTTCATAAAAATCCTCCTTTTTATGACATATAATGCCTTTTATTCAAAATGTTCCTGTTCCTTTGTCTTTCCCTGGTGTCTATATTTTATTAATACCGTAAAGAATGAAAACTCTATATCATTCTTAGCAAGTATATAATAACAATGAAAATTCTAATATTACTATGTTATTCTTCAACAATATTTACAAATTCATAAAGATATTTTTTACCCTCTGAATCTGGAAGATCATCTAATGTATTTCGACACTTTTTCAGATTGTCAGCAAGAATCTGTTTTGATTTTTCGAAGCTTCCTTTTGCTCTTGCCAGTTTTATTAAGTCTTTTGTTGTTACTTCATTTTTATCGCCTGCTAAATAATTTTCGAGAAGCACTTTGTAGTCTGCATAGGATGCAGATAATAAAATTGGCAATGTAACGATTCCATCCTGTAAATCTCTTCCTGTAGGCTTGCCTGCAATGCTTTGATCTTCATTCATGTCGAGCAAGTCATCTTTTATCTGAAAAGATGCACCTAGTCTTATGCCAAAATGCCATAATTTTTTCTGATCTTTTTCAGAAACTTGTCCTATATAAGCTCCACTGGCACAGGAAGCGGCAAACAATAAACCTGTTTTACCCGATATTCTTCGCAAATAAGTTCTATAGCCAGGAACTTTGTTTTTACCCAGGTATTGAGAAATGTCTCCTGCACAAATTTGTTCTATCACATATGCCAGTTTAGACGTTTCTTCTAATGGAAGCTCACATTCTGCCAGCATTCTCAAGGCTCTTGCAAGCATGTAATCTCCGGCATATATAGCAATGTGATTACCTTGTATTCTGTGCAGAGAAGGTTTGTTACGTCTGGTATCGGCATCATCAATAACATCATCATGTACAAGTGTTGCTGCGTGCATAGTTTCTATTGCTGCTGCCATCGGCAACACTTTTTCTCTGCAATAATCACCTGTCATAGCTGATGCAATAACTAATGCAGGACGGATACGTTTGCCTCCATTTGTCACAACTTCTTTAGCAAATTTCTGCACATATCCTTGAGATGTGAATTTCTGCATTAGATATTGTTCAAAATATTCAAGTTCTGCTGCCAAATTCGGCATCTTTCTGACAATTCTTTTATCCATAGTTTTTTCTATTTATTCTTCTGTATGCGAATGCTTTTCTTTTGCCGTGGGAAGAATAATTTTAGTCTGCGGTTCTTCCAGACTCCTTCCCATACTCTGTTAAGCCAAGGGAGCAGATAATGATCCATACCAAATGCTCTGCCTGCTCCTCCCATAGTAGCTATGGAGGCGAATCCCAACCACCATGTGTGAAAATATAATCCTGTTGAAGTCACAAACATTGTTAACATAGCAAATGAACCTAAAGATGCAAGGAAGGTAAAGCTGCCTGTTATCAGAAGCAATCCTATTATTATTTCTGCAGCTGTAACTGCTATCTGGAAAAACATTTCCCAGCCCTGGCTACTTAAAGCCCAATTCTCTATAATCCAAGGAACAAGATTAAAATTGCCAAATCTTAATAAATCAATTTTGGCAAACATATCTTTAGTTACAGCAGAGCCTTCAATCATCTGACTTGCATATCCAAGCTCAAAATCAATGATTTTTAACTTTAAATCAAAAATCTGATCAATTCTTAAACCGCCGCCGGTAGCAGCAGAAATGGCATCTTCTGCTAATTGATATCCTCTGCTTAAACCTGAAAATTCTGCCAGTTTAGGATTTGTAAACCAACCATCTGTAACTTTTTTCAAACCTTCAAGAAGCCAGTACAATCCCATGAACATTCTTAACGGAAACAGCCACCATGCCTGCATTTTTTTCGAATAATGCTTTTCCAGGAAATGCTTATTTTGTCTGCGGTTTACAATTTCATTTTTCAAATAATTGTAGGGCCCTCTGAATCCCATGATTTCAAAAAGATAATGGGCATTTACCAGAAATTTCATCACAACTGATAACCATGAAGGAAGGCTTTTCCCCATTATTTCTGAAACAGCGAAGTAATTTCCTATACAAACCATAGTTCCATGGAATTTTACCTCTACTTTTTCTGGTTCCTGCCCTCTTATTTGGCGTAAAATATTAGCAGCAGCTCCATCCGCCGATTGAATGGCGTTTTCGACCATAGCTGCATATGGTTCTCCATTTGAATCTGCAAGAGCGCCGCAATCACCGACAGCATATACACCATCATGCTGAGTAAGACATGTATCATCTACTTGTATTCTGCCGTTTCGACCTTGTCTTTCAAGTCCTAGAGTTTCAGACTCATTGCTGCAGCAAACGCCGGCACACCATATCAAGGTCTTCGTATGAATTTCCTCTTTGCTTGTTAAAATCACATCACTGGTCATTTCGTTAATGCCTGTTTCAAGCATAACTTCAATACCTAGTTTTTTTGTCATATATTTATATGCTTTAGCACTGTTTTTTTCATCAAGTACAGGCAAAACACGATCAAGCAAATCTATGAGAATGAGCCTGATTTCATTACGTTCGATATTATTCTCTCGAGCCAGCTTTTTTGCCCATTGAGCGAGTTCGCCTACCATTTCTACGCCGGTGAATCCAGCTCCGCCTACTACAAATGTTAATAGCTTTCTTCTTTCATCAGCATCTTTTTCGTCACGAGCTTTTTCAAAACAGCTTCTTACATGTTCTCTTATTCGAATTGCATCATCATATGACCAAAGTGTCAAAGCGTTCTCTTCAAGGCCCGGTATACCATAAAATGCTGGTTTACTACCTATTGCAACAATGCAGTAGTCATAAGTATAAGTATCTTTGGCTCCGACCAGTTGTTTACTGTCAAAATCAAAATGGTCAATGCTGTCCTTTACAAGATTGACTTTTGTATCACGGAAAATATCTTTCAGGAAAATTCTGATTGTTTCCTCATCTTGTCTGTTTCCCGCTACCTCATGCAATTCTGTCAAAAGGGTATGGTAATCATTACGATCTATTAATGTGATTTCCAGATCATCTTTCTTCCCTTTTTTATTTAGATATATTGCAGCCGCCACACCTGCATATCCTGCTCCGACAATGACTGCTTTTTTTGACATTTGAGCGCCCTCCCTTGTTTTCTCCACGACGAAAAATGTTTCAAATAGGTATCTGCTAAACTGCCACTGTCAATTAGTATTATAGTTCCGTATAGTTTATTAGTTGTGCAAACAATGTATACGTTTGAAAAAATAATAAACTAATACAATAATATTATCACTAATCTAGCAGTTAAACTACTTGAACATAGAATTCTGTGAATGTCTTAGTCAGAATAAACGTATATAAGGAATATGGCTGTTATAATGGTTACGAAAATTAAACAAAATTAAACAATTAATTTTATTGCGTGATCGTTTACAAAAAAATAGTATTATTTGCTTTCGTAATCTGAGGTAGGTGGATTTAGGCACCCGCCTACATATACAAGTATAGCGATCGTAAAACTCCTTATGCTGTCTTGATTTCTTTTACATAAAGCTCTAAGAAACTGTTCGTCAAAACAAAATAAATCCTGAGATTCTTCTAAAACAAGAGCGATACTGTCAAGTAAAACAGATTTGCTTTTTGCAAGATCGTTAGACAATCCGTCAAAATAATCCAAAGCAATGATCTTTTTTATTTGCTGAGAAGTACTAAACCAGCTATGTTCATTTTGAATATGTGCACCTGCCAATCCCGGATTATCTGTAGATGCAGCCACCTTGTCTAATTTGCCAAGTGTCTGTCTTGCAAATTCTCTAAGCTGCGGTAATTCTCCCGATAATCGCATCATTACAGTTGTGTCCATTTCTGTCATAAGCTGCGCAAAGCGTATGGTTTTGTCCTGTAAAAGATTTCGCCAGGCATTCAATCCTAAAACCATTTTTATTTGATTTTCATTTTTATAAGTCATTTATTAATCTCCTCAAAAGCAATAATCAGATTGCTTTATTTCCTTTAAATAATATGATAAAAAACATTCTATTACAAAAATAAAATTAGAACAATCAGATTATTAATCTGAAAGATCGATATTGTTTGCTTTCAAATGCAACAATGTTTCTTTATTATTCTGATCAATTAAAAAATCCGCTCCTTTTGCTATTGCAAAATCTTGGAAATATAAATTCTCCATTGGTATCCATTTTCGAATGAAATCATCAATATTAATATTACTTCTTTTCTTCAATCTGATTAATTGATCAGTAGGGTTTATGTTTATAAAAATGCCAATGTCTATTAATTTACGCCATTTTGGATGCAGGCTATATGTGCCTTCAAAAATAATAACTTGTTCCTGCCTGATTTCGATATTAAGAGAATAGTTCATTTTAGAACAATCAAATACTCTATAATTTATATTAACATCGTTTTTGATAGGTTCAATTACCTCATCGATAAATCTTTCATAATGTATATTTCCGCCTGCAGAAGACAATCTCTTTTTCTTTCTTAATTCCGGCGGTAAAAAAAAGTGATCCATATGCACCACTGAACATTTAAATTCAGGAAGCAAAACATCTTTTAGGTGAAGTGCCAGAGTGGTTTTGCCTGCACCGCAATTTCCATCAATACCTATTATCAAAGGTTTGGAAAAACCTCGTTTTGCCTTAATATCTGAATACTTATCTGCAATAGTTTTATAGATTGCGTCTGTAACTTTTGTAATTGCCATATCATTAAAATCAGAAGTCAATTTTTCACCTTCTTAAATCAATCTGCAAATCTTATTTCTTCTTATTTGCTCTAATTACTGCTTCTTATTTTAGGTAAAATATGTCCTGATTTTTTTAGTGCAATTATGATTAAAGGCACTAAAACTAACTGAATAATGATTCCTGGTATAGCATTTATCCAAACAGAATTTATGAATAGTGACCATGTCAAGGTATTTCCTTGTATTCCTAAAAGAAAAATGCTTGTGATACCCCACACTATTCTTCCCAGAATCATTGATGATATAAGACTTATGTAGATAAAAAAATTTTTTTCTGGTAGCTTTTTGTGTAAAAAACCTGTGCAAAAGCCATATGCAGCCAGTTCCAGTGACATTGCCACAGCTACAGGAAACATTGGCGGCATGCCATACAAGAGACTTCGCAATATAGGCGTAATTAAGCCTACCAAAAGACCATAAGGCCAGCCGCAAATAAAGCCGCATAACAAAATCGGCAAATGCATTGGTAATAATTTATTACCTAGACTCTGTATTTGACCGGTTAAAAACGGCAGTATTATGCCTAAGGCAATAAATATTCCGGAA
Organism: Ercella succinigenes; assembly: GCF_900002895.1. Classification (NCBI taxonomy): domain Bacteria; kingdom Bacillati; phylum Bacillota; class Clostridia; order Eubacteriales; family Oscillospiraceae; genus Ercella; species Ercella succinigenes. Next base: position 44,370 of record NZ_CDHP01000008.1, read on the forward strand.
AATGCCAGGTTTCTGGTTGTTTTTTTATTCATGCAATACCTCTAATAAATGTGTAGAAAATGATTTAATGATAATTTATCACACAAAAGATTAATTCGAAAGTGCGAAGATCTAATAGATTTAAAACAAAATAAGAATATAAAAGATATACCGCTGTAATTGTGGGTAAAATTATTTGTTTCATTATATTGTAAGTTCGATAAAATATTTAGTAAAGTATTTGAGGTAATTGTACGATAAGTATAATTACGGTACTATTAGAATATATTTTTTTATGGGAGGGAACCAAAAGATGGAAGATTATTTGAATGAAAAAATTTTTTCTGATAAAGAAAAGCAAAATCCCTCAGATTTTGATTTTAAGCAGGAGTTTTCTGAATCATCTACAGCAGGAAGATATCTGACCTTTGTAATTGCAGAAGAGAAATATTGCATAGAAATAAGGTATATTACAGAAATTATAAATCTGCCGAAAATAATTCAAGTGCCTGAATTGCCTGAATATATGCCTGGAATTATTTCTTTGCGCGGGAAAATAATCCCTGTGATAGATTCCAGAGTAAGATTTGGCAAGCCCTGTACAGAATTTGATGAGAGAACTTGTGTCATAATTCTTGATATTTCAGAATATGTGATAGGTTTTATTGTGGAAAAGGTCGATGAAGTTATAAAAATGAATGATAGTAATATAGAACAATCTCCTTCCATAGAATATCTTGGTAATAGGTTCATAAAGTCCATAGGAAAAATTAATGATCAGGTTGTAATAGTTCTTGATCCGGAAAAAATATTAACAGAAAAGCAAATAAACCAAGTACAACAAAAACTGGAGGAACAGGCATGAACAAAAAGGAGTCAGCATTGAAGAAAGAAGAAAAAAAGAAAGCAAAAATGGCTCGAAAAACACAAAAAGAAACGAAAAAGAATAAAAAGAACAGTGGTAAAAAAGCCAGAATCAGTCTTTTGGGTAAAATTAAAATAGGTCCCAGACTTATTATTGCTTTTTTGATCGTTGCTTTAATTGCAGGAGCAATAGGTTTTGTCGGCATGAATGGCATTTCACAGATTGAAGAGCTGGATAAAGAAATGTACGATACGATGACTGTGCCTCTTACACAGATGCTGACTGTTGTCGAAGCATATCAGCGAATACGTGGTGATTTAAAAGATGTTGTAATGGCTGAAAATGAAAATGATAGAGCCAGATTTGCAGATAATGCAATGCGAAATTCTGTACAATTCAATGTCTATCTTGATATGTATGAGAAGACTCTTTTTTCAGAAGAGGGAAAAAGACTTCTTCCTGAGGTAAGAGATTCTTTCGCGGAGTACATGGAAGTCGCCAATGATATAATCCTGCTTGCGAATGAAGGTAAAAGAGGGGAAGCCATAAATCTGATGAATAATTCTGGTGAATTTATCAGAACCAATATGGATGCTAAAATTCGCAGAATGGTGCAAATTAAAAATGACGCTGCTGCCGCTACTGTTGCCTCTAATTCCGAAACTGCAGCTGCGACCAGAGCTCAGGTTTTGAGTTTGCTTTTTGCCGGTATGCTTATTTCGGTTTTACTTGGCATAGGAATTGCTCTTTCTATTACAAGACCCTGCAAAAAAGCTTTGACAATGATGAAAAACATGTCTAACGGCAATCTTACTTTAAGAGTCAATTCCAGAAATAAAGATGAAATCGGACAGATGACAAAAGCCATGGACAATTTTGCTGATATACTGCAAAACTCTGTTGTTCACAATATGCAACGTATTTCAGAAGGTGATGTAAGTATGGAAATAGAAGCCGTAGATGAAATGGATGAGATTACACCTGCGCTTCAGACTATGATCAAAGCTATACGCGAATTGGTAAAAGATGCCAATATGTTGTCAGAGTCTGCCATTGCAGGAGACCTTTCTGTACGTGCAGATGTTTCTAAGCATGGTGGAGATTTTGCCAAAGTTGTCGAAGGTGTAAATGCAACACTTGATGCAGTCGTAACACCTTTAGATTCTGCATCGGCATTCATAGAACAGCTTGCACAAGGTAACGTTTCTGCTCTGATGGAGAATAATTATCAGGGCTACTATTATCAGTTTGTCGACAATATCAACAAAGTTGTTAATTCACTTTTGACAATGCTGGATCAGATGAATCAGCTATCGCAGAGTGCTATCGAAGGCGATCTTACCAAAAGAGCTGATGTATCAGAACTTCAAGGAGGTTATGCAAAAATAGTTAGCGGTGTTAATGACACCTTAGATGCCGTAATTGAACCTGTTACTGAAGCGACAACTGTGCTTGAAGAGATGTCCAAGGGCAATTTAAAATTGAGGGTTAATGGCGATTACAAAGGAGACCACTCAATTATTAAACAGGCCTTGAATAAAACTCTGGATGAAGTTTCTGGATACATCGATGAAATATCTTTTGTTTTGACAGAGATGTCAAACTCAAATTTCGATGTTGTCATCGAGAGAGATTATATGGGCGATTTCGTGAACATAAAAGATGCTCTTAATCTCATAATAAACACTTTTAACGAAGTTCTATATGAAATCAATGAATCTGCAAATCAAGTTTCAGCAGGATCAAGGCAAGTATCTGAAGGCAGCCAGTCTTTGTCACAGGGGACAACGGAACAGGCGAGCTCTATACAAGAATTAACCGCTACTATGACAGAGATTGCTTCCCAGACCAAGCAGAATGCTTCCAGTGCAAGTGAAGCTAATCAACTGGCAGTTCAGGCAAAAGGAAATGCTGAGCAAGGAAATGAACAAATGAAACAAATGGTAAAAGCAATGGAGGAAATCAGTGACTCTTCCAATAATATTTCTAAAATAATAAAAGTTATTGATGACATTGCTTTCCAGACAAATATTTTGGCTCTCAACGCAGCTGTCGAAGCTGCAAGAGCCGGACAACATGGCAAAGGCTTTGCTGTTGTTGCCGAAGAGGTCAGAAATCTTGCAGCAAGAAGTGCTGAAGCTGCTAAAGAAACTACAGAAATGATTGAGACTTCAATCAGAAAAGTAGGAGACGGAACAGAAATTGCTGATCGAACAGCTCAGGCTTTGCAAAAAATTGTTGAGGATATTTCAAGATCTTCCGATTTGGTTAATGACATTGCTTTGGCGTCAAATGAGCAGGCATCTGGTATAGCTCAGATAAATGAAGGCGTAACCCAGGTTTCAAAAGTTGTTCAGGCAAATTCAGCAACATCAGAAGAAAGTGCTGCTGCAAGTGAAGAGCTTTCCAGTCAAGCTCAGATGCTCAAAGAAAGAATTAGCAGATTTAATTTAAGATTAAACAATTAACTTGAAATTATTGCTGCGGGAGTAATGCTAAAGCGTCCTATGAAATTTTGTTCAATATAAATATTGATAAAAAACGATCTCCTCTCTTAACTGCGGGAGATCGTTTTTTGTTGGAAAAGTTCTAAATAGAGTTGACATTAATAGTAATATAACACTAAACTATAAATGCGAATGATTCGCATTCGCGTTTGGTTGTATGCAAATCTAAATAGATTTATGCTCCGTTTATTATTAGTATTTTGATGACAAAGGCGTTTAAAGCAAAAGGGGATTATTATGAAAAAGATTATAGTAATTAGCGTTATTCTATCCTTAATGGTTATGATTTTTGGCTGTGCACAAAACAGTACTGATATAGAGACTGTTAATACTACTATTGCAGAAGAAAGCCAGAAAGAAGAAGTTGATAGTGAAAGTAAAGAGGAAAACAAAGAAACAATTGTTCAAATAGATAAACTTAAAGTAGTGGCTAGTTTCTACCCCATGTATGACTTTGCTGCTCAAATAGGCGGTGAAATGATCGAATTAATCAATATGGTGCCTTCTGGTGTGGAACCGCATTCGTGGGAACCTGCAGCAAATGATCTGGTAAATCTGGAAAAGGCAGATGTTTTTATATATAATGGAGCAGGAATGGAACATTGGGTTGATTCTGTTCTGGCAGCTTTGCAAAATGAAAATCTGATTATTGTTGAAACTACTGCTGGTATTGATTTGTTGGCAGGTCACGACCACGGTGACGATCACGACCACGATCACGACCATGATCACGACCACGATCACGATCATGACGAAGATCATGGACATGACCACGACCACGGTGATACAGATCCTCATGTTTGGCTTGATCCAATGCTTGCTAAACAACAGATGGAAGCTATAATGAACGCTTTTATAAATGCTGATCCAGATAACGAAGAGAAATACAGACAAAACTATGAAACCGCTTCTCAGAAACTGGCTGATCTTGATAAAGAATTTCATGAAGCATTTGCAGACCTTAATAGCAGAGATATTGTTGTAGCTCACCAAGCATATGGATATATGACCTCCGCATATGAGCTTAATCAGATAGCAATTTCAGGATTATCCCCTGAAGATGAACCTAATCCTGCAAGAATGGCAGAAATCATTGATTTAGCACAAGAAAGAGAAATCAGAGTTATCTTTTTTGAAGAACTTGTAAGTCCTAAAGTGGCAAATGCTATTGCGGAAGCTATATCTGCAGACACGGCAGTTCTTAGTACGCTTGAAGGTCTTACCGATGAGCAAATTGAAAATGGCGAAGATTATTATTCTGTGATGAGAAAAAATCTTGAAGTCATTAAACAATATTTGAGTTGAAATAACTAGGCCGATTAATTTTTGAAATAATTGTTAATTAGCTTCAGCATTAAGAGGTGCCTGCAGTGCAAGCAGAGATAAAAAAAGAAAAAGAGGATGTTGCTGTAATAACAGTAAAAAATGTTAGTTTTGCCTACAGCAACAGCAATAATGTTCTAAACAATGTAAGTATGGCTGTGATGCCTGGTGAATTTGCTTCTTTGCAAGGATCTAATGGTTCTGGCAAAAGCACTTTGCTTAAAATTTTACTAGGAGAGCTAATGCCATTAACTGGAACCGTTGAATTAATGGGTCAAAATCCTACTCAGTTCAGTGATTGGATAAAAATAGGATATGTTGCACAAAATAAAGCGTCAAGCTATGGGGGGTTCCCGGCTACTGTTGAAGAAGTAGTTATGGCCCACTTGTATAAAACCATAGGATTTTTTAAACTGCCAGGTAAAAGAGAGCGCAAGCTTGTTAGTGCCGCTTTAGAACTTGTTGATATGCTTGAGTATGTAAAACGCCCAATAGGTGAATTGTCTGGTGGACAACAACAGCGGGTTTTACTGGCCAGGGCAATGGTAAATAATCCTGACCTTGTTTTGCTTGATGAACCGACTACAGGGGTTGATGCTAAAAATGCCAAAGCCCACTTTGAACTGCTGGCAAAGTTAAATCGTGAAATTGGATTAACTGTACTTATTGTTACGCATGACATGTCAAAAGCAGCTCAATATGTTAAGAAAACGTATTGCCTTGAAGATGGCAATATGGTATGCCTTAATAAAGATCAGATAATAGAAGAGCTTTCTCATCGTCATAAGCATCCGCATTAAAGCAAGAGAGGTATAGATGGAAATTTTGCAATATGACTTTATGCGCAGGGCATTGTTTGTTGGTCTTCTGTTAGCGATAATCATTCCTTGTGTAGGTGTAGTTGTAGTTTTTAAGCGTTTGTCAATGATTGGAGACGCACTTTCCCATACTTCTCTGGCCGGGGTTGCTATTGGTCTTGTAATGGGTTTTAATCCGGTTTTGGGAGCGATTGCTGTTAGTATAGTTGCAGCTCTGAGCATAGAAGCTATTCGTAAAAGAATACCAAGATATTCAGAGCTGTCTATTGCAATTGTAACATCAGCAGGAATTGGCTTAGCTGGTGTTATATCTGGATTTGTTCAAAGCTCGGCTAATTTTAATAGTTTTCTTTTTGGCAGTATTGTTGCCATAAGCCGTTTTGAACAATATCTGGTAACTGGTGTTGGAACAATTGTAGTTTTAGGCTTTTGGTTGTTATATAAAGAGCTGTTTTATATTGCTCTGGATGAGTCATCTGCGAGATTGGCCGGTGTGCCTGTGAAAACAGTGAACTTTATTTTTACTTTGCTAACGGCAATAACAGTTTCCATAGCGGCAAGAACAGTAGGGGCCCTTGTTGTTTCTTCTTTGATGGTAGTTCCTGTTGCTTGTGCCATGCAGATAGGCAGAAGTTATAAAAAGACTGTTGTGCTCTCTGTTGTATTTGCAGTTTTGTTTACTTTAAGTGGCTTGTTCATTTCATATTATGCTGGATTAAGACCAGGAGGAACCATAGTTCTTATAGGTGTAGTAAGTTTAATTTTTATATTGTTGTTAAAGACATTAATTTCCAAAATAAATTTCTTATACAGAGGGAAAAAAGCGGTTGTAAAGGTGGATCAGTGGAATGAGTAGGAATAATAAAGATCTGCAAAAAAAACTTGCTGATATAAAGCAGACCAGACCGCGCAAACTGGTTATAACTGTTTTGCAGGAGGCTAAAACCCCTATGAGTGCCTTGCAGATACAGTCTGAAATAGAAAAAAAGGGTGAGAATGTCTGGCTTTCAACAGTATATAGAATTTTGGATTTGCTGGTTGAGCGGGATATAGTTATAAAGAGTACTGTACTTGATCAGGAACAGTCTGTATTTGGACTTAACAGGTACGAACATACACATTATGCAGTGTGTGTAAGTTGTCATATGATAATCCCTATGGATAACTGTCCAATGGCGAGATCTGATTTTAATCCTGGGCTCAAAGATAAAAATTTCAAAGTGATTGGTCATAAAATAGAATTATACGGTTATTGTAACCAGTGTCAGGAAGAATAAAGAAAAAAATGCACCCTAGAATGTTAAGGCATCCAGGGTGCATTTAAATATGACGTTTTCTTTTTGCTTTTCTGGCAAAAGTAATATAACTATTACCAACGTCCGCCGCCGCCGCCGCCGAAGCCACCTCCAGAGAAACCGCCGCCGCCTCCGCCAAAGCTACCGCTGCCACCGCCGCTGCTGCTAGGAGGTTGAGAAATCATAACAGTATTCATTTGTGTTGCGGCTCTGTTCATCTGATTTGCAAAATGTAAAGCCGTAAATGTAGTCATTGTATCGGTATAGTACCAGGTAGGCGGTTGGATAGCTATACCTTCAAATTGTTTTGCCCACTTATTTGTGACATCAAGGACATAGGCATAAGGTAGTACATTATAAAAATATGCCGGGTTGTCATTAACTAATGTCTCTATTCGTTGTTTCTCCGCTCTTTGCATAAAACTACGGAATCCCATCAGGCGGGCAAAGAGCTTTTCACCTTCAATTGTTTTTCGGTTCATTAGTATAACAAAAGGAACAATTACCAGTGAAGAAAAAGCGGCAATTAATGAAGATTTATAAGGATCTAAAGAACTACTTAAAATTGTCATTGCTGATGTGAATTGAAAATTAAGCATAAGTATGCTTGGGATAATTACAGAGATGATTTTACCTGCCTTACTCTTAAGTTTCCATTTAAGCCGAGTATAGATAAGAAAAAGTATACCAGATAACATTACTATTGCATTAATGATACTGGTAATAATTAATGCGTCAGCATCCTCCAGCAGTCCAACAAAAAAAGTACGTGCAAATGATACTATTAACGGCAAAAAACAAATAAATATTCCTGCTATTTGTGCATGACTGCTTTTTTGCTCAAACGTATTATGCTGATGTGCTCCTTTCAGCTGATTTTTAGCTGTTTGCAATGTAGTATAAAAAGTTTCCTTTAATGAATCCAATTCAATATGATCGCCTTTTTTGAAAAGCCCTTTGAAAATAGTTAATTGATAGACTGGTTTATCAGCAGGTAGATCCTGCAGTTTTTTCAAAGATATTTTTTTGTTCTGCTCTATGATATTAATGTATCCCTGATCAGCCCAGTACATTATTAAAGCAATTAAGTCTTTATTGTCGGCCATACCGTCAGCCACGTAACCTGCATGGGCAGGATCAATACCATTTGGTGCATAGAATTCAACTGTCTCAGGTACCGGCCTATCACGACCCAGGCGCATATAAAGAATAATTATAAATGCCAGAGCCAGTATCGATATTCCTATAGTTGTAAAATCCAGGAATCCATTGTATCTGGCTTCTGTGAAATAGCCTTCAGGCAATTCTAAATAAACGGTTACCGCCTCAAATGCATTTAAGCCTTCAGGTACAGATCCGGAGATTGTTTTTCCGTCAACTTTATAATCAACAGCTTCATTATTTTCGCTGCCATAATAACCCGTAGTGAAGTTGATATCCTGTGAATCGAATTCGTTAGGCATCTGAATTGTAAAACTGAAATTAAGTATATTAGTGGTCCATTGTGGACCCAGTAGATTGAAGTAGAGAAAATCTGCCAGGCCTGAATGATCAGGTCCTGTGGTGTATGTATAACTGATCTCATATTGATATCTACCGTCAAGCCAGATATCAGGATCGCCAATACGTATTACTTTATTCCTGTTTTCCGTATATATATCTGTCTCATATCCAGGAACTTTAATGTCACGAATTTTTGCTCTGTACCTGCTTTCGTCAGCACCTGGCAAATCAACATTGAGCAGATAAGGTATATGCAGAAAAATCCCTCTACTGCTTTCAAGAAAATTAACGTCTATTTTTTGCCTGATTTCATAAACGTTAGCGTCGGTTAGGTTTACATCTATGTGAAAATTTTCAATTATATAGCCTGAATCAAGAGCCGCCTCAGTCTTTTCTGAGATTGCTAAAAAAGGCATTGCAGCAATGATTGAGCATATAAAAACTATAATAGTGTTTTTAAAAAAGGTTTTTTTGAAAACCCACATATTAGCCCCCCTGATCATATCAAAACTGAACCTTTACATTTTTTCTTTCCTGCTCATTATCTACCTCAAACATAGGAGATTTTTTAAATCCGAACATGCCGGCAATTATATTGCTGGGGAAAGATTCGACTTTTATATTAAATTCACGAACACAGGCATTATAATATTTGCGTGACTGAGCAATATCATTTTCAATCTCAGTTAACTGATTTTGTAAATTCATAAAATTAGTATTTGCTTTGAGATCCGGATATGCCTCGGCAACTGCGAATAAACTTTTTAATGTACCTGACAAAGCATTTTCTCCTGCCAGTCTCTGCTCTGGACTTGATGCCTGACTGATCATGCTTCTAGCTTGTATAACCTTTGTAAGAGTGTCCTTTTCATGAGATGCATAACCTTTAACAGTCTCTACAATGTTTGGAATAAGATCGAATCTTTTTTTCAGATAAACGTCCATAGTTGAAAAAGACTCTTCAACTATATTTTTCTTTTTAATAAATCCGTTATAAGTTCCTGCCAGCCAGAACAGTAGCAGAACTATAACTGCTGCTGTTATCAACAGCCCAATAGTACTTCCTGAAATAGATAGTGCAATATTTTGCATTTTTATTACCTCCATCGCTACGTAAATGATTAATAAAAAAATTCTTGTTAATAAATATTACCATATATATGATCTTTTATTTTCTTGCTGAGGTCAAGTCGAAGGGGAGACCGGTGGATATAATGATATTATCTGGCATATAATCGCCTTTAATTGTATGATATATATATATATATTCAGAGGCTGAGAGGAGAAAACATCATGACTACTTCTAAAGGCGACTGGGAAATACTAAAGATTGATCCTTGGCTTTCTTCTTATTATGATGATATTGAACTAAGGATGCAAAAATATAAAAATCTAAAGCAGCAGTTGCTAAAAAATCATTCAAATTTGAATGATTTTGCAAATGGACACCATTATTTTGGTTTTCACTGTGAAGAAGAAGGATGGTATTACAGAGAATGGGCTCCTGCAGCAGATGCGCTTTATTTAACTGGAGATTTTAATGAATGGAATAAAACTTCTCACCCTTTAATTAAAAAGAATGATGGCATCTGGGAGATATTTGTTGCAGGTAAAAACTCCCTGAAACATTTATCTATGGTGAAAGTGATTGTTCAAAGTAATGGCTATGAAAGGTATCGCATTCCGCTCTACATCAATAAAGTAGTCCAGGATCTTATAACACATGATTTTTGCGGGCAAATCTGGAAACCTGACGAAGAATTTAAATGGACCGATAAAGATTTTACTATACCAGCCAAACAGACCCCACTTATATATGAATCACATATTGGTATGGCTCAGGAAAAAGAGGGAATAGGTACTTATAAAGAATTCGCAGATTATATATTGCCGAGGATAAAAAGCCAAGGATACAATACTGTTCAGATTATGGCAGTAATGGAGCATCCTTATTATGCGTCTTTTGGCTATCATGTTTCTAATTTTTTTGCATCCTCTTCCTGGTTTGGAAATCCTGATGATTTGAAATATCTTGTAAATAAAGCTCATGAACTTGGAATAACAGTTCTTATGGATATTGTTCAGTCACATGCGGTAAAGAATATATCAGAGGGCATCAATGAATTTGATGGTACTGATTATCAATTTTTCCATTCAGGATCAAGGGGTAATCATTCTGCTTGGGATTCAAAAGTTTTTAATTATGGTAAACATGAGGTTATACACTTTTTGCTTTCCTGTATAAAATACTGGCTTGAGACTTTTCATTTTGATGGTTTCAGATTTGATGGTGTGACGTCTATGATTTATCTTGATCATGGACTAGGAACCGCTTTTGACAATTATGACAAATATTTCAGTCTAAATACTGATGTTGATGCAATTACATATTTGCAATTGGCGAATGATCTTATTCACGAGATAAACCCTCAAGCGATAAGTATAGCTGAGGATATGAGCGGCATGCCGGGAATGTGCCTTCCGGTCGAATATGGAGGCATAGGTTTTGATTACAGACTTGCCATGGGTATACCAGATTTTTGGATAAAGACTGTTAAGAAAAAAGATGAGGACTGGGATATGTGGCAGCTCTGGCATGAATTGACTACAGGGAGACCTGCAGAAAAGAAAATAAGCTATGCCGAATCACATGATCAGGCCTTGGTTGGTGATAAAACCCTTATTTTTCGTATGGCCGATCAGGAAATGTACTGGAGCATGAATAAGGATAGCAGCAATGTAGTAATAGACAGAGCAATTGCATTGCATAAAATGATCAGATTTATAACACTTCTTACCGGAGCAGATGGTTATTTGAATTTCATGGGTAATGAATTTGGACATCCTGAATGGATTGATTTCCCAAGAGAAGGAAATAACTGGAGCTACAAGTACTGTCGCCGCCAGTGGAGTCTGACGGATAGTCATTTTTTGCGTTATAGCGAATTGAATGAATTTGATATTGCTATGTTAAAACTGGTAGAGGATTATGATCTTTTGGGAATCGATCCTAAGCAATTATGGCTGAATCAAGAGGATAAAATAATTGCTTTTACCAAAAAAGAAATGATATTTATTTTTAATTTCCATCCTAATAAATCAATTGAACGGTTTTGCCTGCCGGTAAATATGCAAGGTGAGTGGAAAGTGGTGATTGATAGTGATGAATACAGATTTGGAGGTCAAGGAAGAATTTCTCATGACTCAATTTATAAATCCGTTTGGCTGTCAGATCAACAGGCCGAAGGTATAGTAATTTACAGCCCTTGCAGAACAGTAATTGTTTTGGGGAAGAATAAATTCGATTGATATTTGCTAAGTGGATAAATTTGCAAAAAACGTCAATTTTTGAATAAAATTTACTTTTAAATAGTTGATTATTGATATTATTAGTCTTTAAGAACGAATTAAATTGATGTCTTAGCTTTTTTTATAAATAAAAATATTAACGCCGATACTGCTGGATATGAGGTTTAAAAATTTACTATATATATTAAGTATATTTTGTGTTATTTTTTATTTAACAATATTTGTCACGGTATTCGTTTTGATTCGGATAGGATAATTAATGATTAAAAAAACATCTTCTTTATTTCTTAGTTTTGTAATTCTGGTGCTTTGTTTTAGTCCCTTTATGGTTTCTGCGGATAATCATGTAGAAATTGATTGTTTTGTAGAGTCCTCAGAGGTAGCTGATAATGAAAAAATAGAAACAGAAATTTCTTTATCTGATAGTGGCGATTATGAAATTCTTGTCTCTTTTGCAGAAACAGCAACCAGACTTGATAAATTTAAGCTTGATAGAAAATATACTGCATCTCTTACAGAGGAAATTGTCGATGAATTATATCTTCTGAATATTTCTTCAGGACAAAATTTAGAGCAGCTGCTGGAAAATATAGAATCTGAACCAGGCATAAAATATGCGCAGCCGAATTATATTTATAGACCTTCAGATTCAATCTCATCAGACTATTTAACTGGTTTATCAAACGATCTTGTAATTGACAGTCCCTTGTATTTTGCTGCTTCTACAATAAATGATCCAGGATTTTCAAATCAGTGGGCTTTAAATAATATTGGACAAAATTCCGGTACTGTAGGCATTGATATAAATATTCTGCCGGCCTGGGAGATTTCAACCGGCCTGGAAGATATAATTGTAGCAGTTATTGATACGGGTGTTGATATAAATCACCCAGATATTATAAATAATATCTGGATTAATCCTGGAGAAACTGCGGATGGTACAGATAGTGATGGTAATGGTTTTGTAGATGATCTGTACGGTTGGGATTTTGCCCGTAATATACCCATTGGTGCTGCCGGGTATCTTTCACACAATCATGGTACCCATGTTGCCGGAATAATTGCGGCTGAGCAAAATAATGGACAGGGAATAAGCGGTGTTGCTCCTAACATAAAGATTATGCCTATTAATTTTATGTCATATAGATCTTCTAATGAGAGTAAGCCTGTAGGATCCTCAAAGCTTGCTATAAAAGCAATTGAATATGCTAAAGACAATGGTGCTCATATAGTAAATGCTTCATGGGGGATAACCGGTTACTACGAACAAGCTTTAGAAAATGCAGTTGCTAGCAGTGGGATGTTATTTGCTGCAGCTGCCGGTAATAGTGGAAAAAACTCTGATTCTGCTTCTAACGCACAATATCCAGCTGCTTTCGAATTACCAAATATGATTTCTGTGGCGGCGATTACAAATACAGGCAGTCTGGCAAGCTTTTCTAATTATGGTGCCAAAAGTGTTCATCTTGCTGCTCCTGGAGCAAGTATTTTAAGCTTACTACCCCAAAACAGTTATGGAAATATGAGCGGCACATCTATGGCTGCACCTCATGTAAGTGGAATAGCCGCACTTATGTTGTCAGTTAATGCTGATCTTACTCCAAAAGATATTAAGGATATACTCATATCAAGTGTCAGGCCAATGAATAATATGGGCAGCACGATTTATAGTGCCGGAATAGTGGATGCAAGCAAGGCTGTAAATATGTCTGCTAATTACGGTACAAGTACAACAAAACATCAGGTTATTTTCCGTGACTGGAATAATACCTTATTAAAAAGAGAATATGTAACTTATAACAGTTCGGCAAAGGCTCCTGCAAGCCCCAAAAGAACAGGCTATACCTTTACCGGCTGGGATACTGATTTTTCTAAAGTTGTTTCTCCATTATCCATAAAAGCAAATTATAAAATAAACACATATACAGTTCAGTTCAGAGATTGGAATGGAAATATCCTGAAAACAGAAAAAGTCAATTATAATCAAGGGGCTACTGCTCCTGCAAATCCTAAAAGAACAGGCTATACCTTTACCGGCTGGGACAAAACTTTTAGCAAAATAACTTCTAATCTAACAGTTACGGCAAATTATAGGATAAATACATATACGGTTCAGTTTAAAAACTGGGATGGAACTGTCTTAAAAACAGAAAAAGTACCTTATAACAATAGTGCAACTGCTCCTGCAAATCCTGCACGAGCTGGATATGTTTTTAATGGCTGGAACTCTGACTTTAAAAATATAAAAAAGGATACGGTAATAACTGCTGTTTATCGGTTGGCAAAATTATCGACAAGTAGTAATTCACAACTTACAATAGATCAAAACAATAATTTTATCCGAGGAATAACTGCTGGCACAACAGTAAACAGTGTATACTCTCAGTTTGTCAATCCGGAAAATACTATACGATTGCTGGCTTCAAACGGTCAAACGATTAATGATCGAAATAGCTTACTTGCTACAGGGATGAAAATACAATTGACAGATGGCAGTGATCAAAAAAATATTATTATAAGAGGAGATGTCAATGGTGATGGACAGATTAGTGCATTAGATCTGTTGCAGGTCAAGCAGCATCTTATGGGCAGAAGTTCATTGCAGTCGGTTTACTATGAAGCTGGTAAAATAGGCGGACAGGAACAGTTATCCGCATTAGATCTTTTACAGATGAAAAGACATCTGCTGGGTCAGATAGATATTAGATAGAATAACAAGTGATAGGAGCAATTTATGCCAACTATAAATAAAATTCGTAAAAATACAGGACTTATAATTGTTGTTTTCGCAATACTTATGGTTAATGTAGCCAGTGTTTCGGCAGCTGGTGCATCTTTTTCCTTATCTACATCATCAGGAACAATAAGGGTAGGTGACACGATCACTATAACAGGATCTGTCAGTGCAGCAGCAGCTATTGCCACTTTTGATCTTGATGTTACATATGATCCTAGTCTGCTTGAATTTCAAGGTGCGCAGGCTGCCGGTTCTGTTTCATCAAGTGAGCTTGATATAGGAGTTTCTACTGGTAGAATCCAGTTTTTGTATCTGGACGATGGCGGAGGAACCAGTGGTATAACAGGTGGAAATATTTTTCAACTTTCTTTTAGGGTAATTGGAGGTCAAGCTGGAAATACGGCAGGGTTAAATTATAATATCAGAACAGTAGGAGATGCATCGGCTCAGGCGATGACCGCTTCCGGTTCAGGTGTAGGCATGAGCATTGCTGCTCCGAGATCCAGTAATAATAATCTTAAATCTTTATCAGCAACTCCCGGCAGTATTTCACCTGCTTTTTCTCCTGGGGTCACGAGTTATACAATGTCAGTTCCTTTTGAGGTTGATAGAATAAATCTGCAGGCTGCCGCTGAAGACACAAATGCATCAGTTAATATCAGTAGTCCTGGATTAGCTGCCGGAGGTAGGACTACACTTAGTGTTACTGTAACTGCCGAATCAGGTGCACAAAAGACATATTCTATTGTTGTGACAAGAGCAGAAGATCCTAATTATGTGCCGGAAAGTAATTCTGATTTAGCAAGTCTTTCCGTTGAAGGGTTTGCCATTTCACCTGCTTTTTCACCCGATCAAAAAGAATATATAGTGTATCTGCCGTTTGAAATACAAAACATAAATATAGCTGCATCCGCAGCAGGGTCAAAGGCCAAAGGTATAGATATAAAAGGCAATAATAACTTGATTGCAGGTCAGGTGAATATTGTTGAAATAACAGTTATAGCGGAAGATGATTCTGAACAGGTGTATTTAATAGCTGCTTTTAGGGCAGAAGAATTTACCAGTCTTGATGATATAAATGTTTCACTAGGTTTGGCAGAAGAACCTGTAAATGCAACAGAGCCAGAGCCTGAAATTAAGATTACTGAAGAAATAATAGTTACAGAAACGATTCAATTAGAAGAAGTGGAATCTGATTTGCCTGATTCAGAAGATAAAAAAGTGCATATAGGCAGATTTTTATTTGTATTTATGATTATAATTATTGTAGCGCTTATGGTAGCTTTGAGTTATATGTCTTTTCTGTTTTATAGATTAAAGCAAAAAGAATTAAAAGACTCCATTAAAGATTTTGAAAAATAAAGAATTATTTATTAATTCACAAAATACAGTTGTTTAATAGGTATTATTTCCCTAAAAAATGAATGAATGTTAGAATAGAGTGAATCTATAGTCAATCAGCTATAATAAAAATGCAGCTGTCTTTTATAAGCGGGAGGTAGAAATGACAAAGCATATAATGGTTCTTAATTGTGGTAGTTCCTCAGCCAAATTTAATTTGTTTAGACTGGAAAAAGAGAATATACTTAGTCCGGTTTTGCAAGGGGTTGTAGAGGAAATTGGCAATATTGACAAAAGTCTTCTCAAATATTCTGCTGACGGCAAGAAAGAGAAAATCAGCAAACCGGTTGTAAACCACCAAAATGCACTTCTTGGGATATTTGAGCTCTTAACTCAATTAGGTATAGATAGAGAATCGATTTGTGCTGTTGGTCATAGAGTTGTACATGGTGGAGAAGCTTATTCAGGCAGCGTTAAAGTTGATGAAAAAGTTATAGAGACTATTAGAAGCCTTATACCTATTGCGCCGCTTCATAATCCGCCTAATCTTGTAGGTATTGAAGAAAGCATTAAACTCCTTCCCAACGTTCCGCAGGTGGCGGTTTTTGACACTGCTTTCCATGGATCTTTACCAGAGCAGGCATATAGATATGCTGTACCATCGTCTTGGTATGAGAAAATGGGAGTTCGTAAATTCGGGTTTCACGGCACATCCCATATGTATGTTGCAAAAAGGGCTGCCCGCATATTGAATAAGCCTTTTGACCAGTTTTGCGGCATAACCGCCCACCTTGGTAATGGTTGCAGTATAACAAAAATTGAAAATGGAAAGTCGGTTGATACAAGTATGGGATTTACGCCTTTGGAAGGTGTAATAATGGGTACAAGATCTGGAGATATTGATCCTGCTTTGATAAGTCATGTTGCAAGTACTCTGGCAGTTGAAAATTCGCTTGAAAAGGGAGAAGCATACGATAAGGTTATGCATGCTCTTAATAAAGAAAGTGGACTTAAAGCCCTGGCTGATACAAATATGATGCAGGTTGTAAGACAAAAGGCTGAAGATGGCAATCTGGAGGCTCAGATTGCAATTAATATTTATGCTTATAGAATCGCAAAATATATTGGACAATACTGGGCGACCTTGCCTTGCGCGGATGCTCTTGTTTTTACCGCCGGACTTGGTGAAAATGAAGGATATGTGCGCAAAAAAATTCTGAATTATCTTGCTAATCTTGATTTTGAAATAGATGATAAAAAGAATGCAATTCGAGGTGAAGAAATCACTATAGCGGTGAGCAATATTAAATCTGCGTCTCCTTTCAGAGTAATGGTTATTCCTACTGATGAAGAAGCTGTGATAGGGTATGACACACTTTATTTGGGATATCTTGGGCAAAATATCCCGTCAGTGTACCCGTTTGAACAATAATAAAAACAGATCAACAGCATTTACTGTTATTTTTAATTTATGAGGTGGAAAAACTTTGTCTATCTTGTTTTACAAGTTTAAGGAAGTGGTGCTATCTTTAGCCCCTGTGGTAGTGATCGTATTATTACTTCACTTCTTTTTGACTCCGCTGACAACTTGGCAATTGCTTCGTTTTTTAATAGGTTCGATTTTTGTAATTATTGGGTTGTCGATATTTCTTGTAGGCATAGATCTAGGAATTTCTCCCTTTGCTGATCGTCTGGGCGAAACAATTGCAAAAAGTGGCAAAATCCGTATAGTTGCTCTTGCAGGTTTGCTGCTTGGTTTTTTTATTTCGATGGCTGAACCTTCACTACATATTCTTGCTTCAGAGATTAGCGTAGTAACTGATGGTGGAATTGACCGCTGGATTCTAATTATAGTAGTTTCTGCAGGAATTTCTTTATTGGTTTCAGCAGGTTTGATAAGAATATTGTATAATACCCCACTCTATATTATCCTTACGGTGCTATATATAATAATATTTTTGCTTTCCTTTTTTGTTCCTTCAGATTTTCTGGCAATTGCTTTTGATGCTTCCGGAGCGACAACAGGTGCAATGGCTGTGCCCTTTTTACTCTCTCTTGCACTTGGTATAGCCAAGATGAAAAAAGATGGCAAATCTTCAGAGAAAGATAGTTTTGGACTTGTTGCCATAGCTTCTGCCGGAGCAATTATTGCAGTTCAGATAATGAGTCTTTTTGCTGATAATATTATTGCTCCAGATGAGCTTAGTAATTATTCTGGAACAGACAAAGCAGTCTGGAGTCCCTTTATAAATGAAATGTTAAATGAAGCTTTTAATTCCTTATTATCAATAGCTCCTTTATTTATCATTTTTCTTGTCTGCCAGTTATTCTTTTTTTCCCTGAAACGGAAGTTTTTTATCCGTATTTCACGAGGTTTTTACTATGCCTGGATAGGACTGGTTATTTTTATGGCTGGTGTTAACGCCGGGTTCATGGAAGTTGGCCGTGAAATAGGTTCAGAACTGGCAGCCTTTAGCAAAACTACTCCTCTGGTTGTTGTAGGATTTATTTTAGGTCTTAGTAGTGTGCTGGCTGAACCTGCTGTTCATGTTCTTACTCAGCAGATTGAAGAAGTTACAAGCGGATCAATTAGGCGCATTTCTGTACTTATGGTTTTAGCATTAGGCGTTGGTATTGCAATTGCTTTATCTGTTTTGAGGATTCTAATACCAGCGTTTGAATTATGGCATATACTTTTACCGGGATATATTATAGCTGTTTTATTGTCGCATGTTGGCTCTAAGTTATTTGTAGGTATTTCTTTTGATGCAGGTGGAGTAGCATCAGGTCCAATGACTGCTACCTTTATTTTGGCATATATGCAGGGGGCTGCAAATGCTACAGAAGGAGCAAACATACTTATTGATGGATTCGGTGTTATCGCTCTGGTTGCATTAACCCCCATATTAACACTTCAAGTGCTAGGATTGATGTACAGGAGAAAATCTTTGGTGAGATCAGGAGTTGATAAAGATGATGATTGAAGATTGTGACAGCAGAATATTTATTATAGTGGCTATAGTTGATAAGGGTAAAGGCAGTAAAGTTCTTAAGCTTTGCCGGCAGTCCGGTATCAGTGGAGGTACAATTTGCTATGGTAATGGAACTGTAGGGCAGAGCATGTTTACCTGGCTTGATAATGCAGGCGTAAGAAAAGAAATTGTCATTATGGCAGCTCCTGAAAAAAAGGTCGAATCCTCACTTGATTATCTTAATCATAAGCTGAAATTAAGCAAACCTGGTCATGGCATTCTATTCACGATTGCCTTGGAGGAAATATATGGTTCCAAAAATTGCAGCATGTCTGCAGAAGATGATTTAAATTATATAAGTGATATTGAGGAGCGAGGTGTAAAAGCGGTGGATAATTTGTATAAAGCGATTTTTACTATAGTTGACAGGGGGAACTCGGAATTAGTTATTGAATCTGCTGAGCAGGCAGGTGCAAAAGGTGCAACTATAATTAATGCACGTGGAGCCGGCTCTCATGAAACCAGCACATTGTTTTCAATGCTGGTGGAGCCGGAAAAGGAAATCATACTGATTATCGCTGAGGAAATTCGCGTAGATGCAATTACAACTGCTATCAGATCGGCTGCTGAGCTTGACAAACCAGGTAAAGGCATACTTTTCGTAGCTGCCGTTGATAAAACCATGGGGCTATATTAAATTTAACTTGTTAGCTGAAAAATTTCCAGAATATTGCTATCTGTAATTTCGGCATCCGTCCAGGCTATTAATGCTCCATTGCCTTTTGTATGCTTGTTTATTTTATTGATCCACTGTATCTCATTACTACTTTTAGCTCTAATCAATAAATTTGTTGAATTAGTTTTAAACATTGAAGCATTGATAATCCACCATTTAACACTAATACCTGCACGATCCAGATCGTCTTCGAGGCGCTTGGCTTCATGATAAGGCGTTTCTTCAGGCAATGTAACAATCACTACGGCTGTTTCTTTTTTGTTCCTCAATCTAGGCAAAAGATTTCTGACTGAAGCAGTAACTTCTCCTGCAGACCGTTCAACCTCTTTAGCATAACTTTGTGACGAGTCCATCAGTAGCAGGGTATGCCCCGTAGGTGCTGTGTCTATAACCACAACCTTTTCATTTGCTTTTTCAACAATATCTGCAAATGCACGGAAAACTGCAATTTCCTGAGTGCAAGGAGATCTTAAATCTTCTTCTATATATGCAATATCTGACGCCGATGCCTTGTTGGCAATAGCTTTTGCAAGGACTTCTTTACGATAAATCTCTAATTGTTTATGTTCATCAATCCGACTCATTGTTATTAGGTTAGTTTCCGAAATTATATAGTCCAGATGTGCTGCGGGATCTGTTGTTGCCAGATGAACCTTTTTGCCTTTTTGGGCAAGACCTAGTGCAATAGCCGCTGCCATGGTTGTCTTACCTACCCCGCCTTTTCCCATAGTGAAAATCACTTTTTTATTGCTTTCAAACAAGTCATTAATTACATTCTTCAGACCTGGTAAATCCTGATCTGAAATTTTGTGTTCTGAAACTATATATTTATCATCAGTTAGCATATTTCTGATGTTTTTTATTCCAGAGATATTATAAGCTCGCATAGGAACATAGAATGTTTTTTTGTTTTTCAGTTCCGCTGGCATTGCTTTTAGCGCTTTTCTCTGTTTTTCGTATAAACTTTTAGAAGTCTGATCATCATATTTTTCCAGCAAGCCGTTTACTAACAGCAGCTGATTATTTATGCCTATTGATTGGAGTTCTTTAGAGGCACGCTCTGCCTCTTTCAAAGGAGTTTCATCTGGTCTTGTGATAAGCAATAATGTCGTGAGTTTACTATCTGCTAATGTTGAAACGGCATTTGCGTACATTTCTTTCTTATCACCTAGTCCAGAAAGCTGTCCCAAGCAAGATGCTCCATGAGCATTATTTGATATAAAATCATTCCAGGCTGAAGGTAATTGTAACAATCTCAGTGTATGCCCTGTAGGAGCGGTATCAAAAACAATATGATCATAATCATTGCTGATATTGGAATCCGTTAAGAAATGCGCAAATTCATTAAAGGCTGCAATCTCAACTGTACATGAGCCCGATAACTGCTCTTCCATATTTCTAATAACTGATTCCGGCAATTTGCCTCTGTATGGAGCTACAACACTATCTTTGTAATTTGCTGCTGATTCAATAGGGTCGAGATTAGCAACTGTTAGTCCCGGAACATCATCAATTTTTTTACCAAGACTGCTCAGTTTGGTATTAAAAACGTCCTGTAGATTAGATGCCGGATCTGTACTTATTAATAATACTTTTTGCCCCTGGTCGGCAAGATTGACAGCAAAAGAACAGGCAATAGAAGTCTTACCAACTCCTCCTTTGCCTGTAAAAAACATATATTTAGTTAAATTAACATTATTGATATCAAGAATGTTCAAAAGTATCACCCCAAAGCTCTTTCTTAAGCAAAAAAATTATCAGTAAGTTCAAGAAGATTTATCAGTTCATTATTGTCGGGATATCTGCCTTTAAGTACGATTTCATCATTTACCATAGTTATTGGTAGAACGTCTAAACTTTCGCTATTAATTATTTTATTTATTTTTATGTTTGAAATAAATTTTTCTGGAGAATTAGAAAGGTTATGTCTTTCTGCTTTGATCCCAGATTTTTCTAATTTGTTAAAGATTGATGAAATTCTTAGAAGTTCAGGATCCACGCTTACTCCGCAAAGTCCTGTGGAACAACACATCGCTGGTTCATATATAGAAATTGATTTCATTTGTTTTACCTCATCTTTCTAAAATGATTACTTGCAAAAATTCTAACTACACTAAAGTATAGTTTGAACATTGATAGTTGTCAATATTCAAATGTTTGAATGTTGTGTTATCACATTTATTGACAACTATCAATGTTATTAGTAAAATTCTCAATATTACAAATAAATAAAGAGGTTATTATGACTAAAATAACTAAAAAAAGTAAGATCAATGATAAATTTTCTGCTAATAATGAGAATGCAAACCATATTGATAATAAGCACCGCTCTTTAATTTTTCGTGTTGCTATTGTTCTTATTATTCTTGTTTCTATTGTTACAATTTATTTTATAAAAAACCCATTGGGGGGCGGGAATAATTCTAAAGAATACGATTCTTCAGAATTTGCACTAGATGCTACTGATAATTTTGATATGGAAGAATTACTTTCATACAATATGCCAATGATAATTGATTTTGGTGCAGATTCCTGTGAACCGTGTAAATTAATGGCACCGATCCTAGAAGAGCTTAATCAGGAGCTTAGGGGGAAAGCTATTATTAAGTTTATTGATGTATGGAAAAATTCCTCCGCCGGTAGCGATTTCCCTATACAGGCTATACCTACACAGTTCTTCTTTAATGCTGACGGATCTCCTTATGTTTTTGAAGATCCAGAAACTGCTGCAAGACAGGGATTCATAATGTATACCCTTCGTGATACAGGTGAACATGTATACACAGCACATCAAGGTTTTTTGGATAAAGAATCTATGCTGGATATATTAAAGGAAATGGGGCTGGAATGATAAATCAATTTCTTGAGCAGATTAGTATAATAATTCTAGATAATATGTGGCTTGCTCCACTTATTGCTTTGCTGGGAGGCGTGTTAACAGCTTTTACGCCTTGCTCTCTTTCCAGTGTGCCTCTTATAATTGGTTATGTTGGAGGCTATGCCGGTAATAATACAAAAAAAGCTTTTAGATACTCGCTTGTTTTTTGCAGTGGAATGGCAATTACTTTTACAACGTTAGGAATTACAGCATCCTTGCTAGGGAGACTAATGCAGGTTGCTGGTTCCTGGTGGTATATTTTGCTGGGTATTATAATGGTTTTAATGGCTCTTCAGACTTGGGAAGTTGTTACAATAATTCCTCAATCTGCTTTAATGACAAAAAATAATAAAAAAGGGTATCTGGGAGCCTGGTTGGCTGGAATGCTCGGTGGTTTGTTTGCTTCTCCATGTGCGACCCCTGTATTAGTGGCACTGTTGGCGATAGTAGCACGTGATGGGCGTATTTTGCTGGGAGCAGTGCTACTGCTTTTATACTCAATAGGACATAGTATCCTTTTGATGGTAGCAGGTACATTTATTGGATTTGTTAAACAGCTGTCAAGATCAAATAAATATGGTCTTATAAGTAAAATTTTAAAGATGCTAATGGGAGCGGTAATTCTTTTGCTTGGATTATATCTACTTTATCAAGGCTTCTAAAAAAAGAGTGTTACAAAATTTTGCAACACTCTTCTTTTCATTGGTATATCGTCAAAGCTAATATTTGTAAATTATAGTTTTTCAGATAACAAATCTTCTTTTAGTTCTAAAATTTTACTCTCTATTACTTTGATTGTATTAATAAAGATTTCGTCCGATTTGCCGCTTGGATCTTCCAGACCCCAGTCGAATCTTTTTTTGCAAGGAAGATAAGGACAGTCGACATTGCAACCCATTGTAATAACATAATCAACAGACGGTATCTCGTTGATCAATTTGGAATACTGGGTCTTTTCCATATCAATACCATAAATCTGTTTCATAAGCCTTACCGCGTCCTTATTAATCTCCGGCTTTGTCTCTGTGCCTGCTGAATAGCTTTCAAAAGCATCAGATGCAAGATGTCTACCAAGTGCCTCGGCAATCTGTGATCTACAGGAATTGTGGACACATATAAAAGCAACTTTTACCTTTTGTTTCATTTAAAATCTCCATTAATTTTTTTGTTGATATTTCAAGCAGTTTGTTTAGGTTCTGGTGGAAACCAGTCTGTTGTTTTGTTGGCAATTTTTACTAATGTAAGCATTACAGGCACTTCTACCAAAACACCAACTATGGTAGCCAAAGCAACCGGTGAGGTAGGTCCAAATAATGAAATAGCGACTGCTACAGCAAGTTCAAAGAAATTTGATGCTCCGATCATGCCTGCAGGCGCCGCAACACAGTGGTAAAGTTTTAACTTTCTTGAGGTGAAATAAGCAATGAAAAAAACCAGGAAAGTCTGAATGGTAAGCGGTATAGCTATTAGTAAAATATGAAGAGGATTGCTTAGTATAACATCGCCCTGGAAAGAAAAGATAATTACAAGCGTCAGTAGAAGACCACCAATTGTTACGTTATTAAATTTGGTTATAAATGAATTATTAAAATAATCTAAACCTTTGTGTTTAATAATTTTGACACGGGTGAAAACGCCCCCCACGAGAGGAACAACAACAAAAAGAACCACAGATAGTATCAATGTTGCCCACGGAATGGTAAAACCGCTTATTCCCAATAACAAAGCAACGATTGGAGTGAAAGCAACAAGAATAATCAAATCATTTGTAGCAACCTGGACTACTGTATATGCTGCATTTCCCTTTGTAAGATAACTCCAGACGAAGACCATGGCAGTGCAAGGTGCTGCTCCAAGTATAACCGCACCTGCTAGATAGCTTTGGGCCAGATCAGATGGGATAAAATTTTTAAATATAACAAAGAAGAATACCCAGGCAATACCGAACATTGTAAATGGTTTGATAAGCCAGTTAACAACCCAGGTTACATATAATCCCTTGGGGTTTTTGCCTACGAATTTAACACTGGCAAAATCTACTTTCATCATCATGGGATAAATCATTAGCCAGATAAGTATAGCAATTGGAATTGATACCTCAGCATAAGTGAATTTGCCAAGAAAGTCTGGTATCTGTGGCAAGAATTTGCCGATCAGAACGCCAGCTGCCATGCATAATATTACCCATAGCGAAAGATATTTTTCAAAAAAACTAATTCCCTGTATTTTTTTATTTTTCATTAAGCCGCCCCCTAGTGTTTCTATCAAGATGAATTAATTCTAAACCGAATATAGATATATGTCAATATGGACACATATCTATATTGTTGTCTTTTAGGAGGGGGTTATTAAAAATAGCCATCTGTGATATAATACTAACAAATTTGGGTGTAAATAATGTATAAATGTTAATTAGAACCCTGCTATCACTTTATCGTGTCATCCTAAACGGAAATTTTAACATGAAATATGAAAGTGAAGGAACAGGAATGAAACGGAAAAATATTGAAAAAAAAGGTCAGGATTTAGAACTTCCTTTAGTTCGTAAAGTTGAATCTGAGAATATTTGTAATGATGAAAATGGGAATAGATCATCATACTCCGGATATGGTATTATTACTTTAATATCGGAGAAGATATTTTCATTCAAGGGGAAGAACAATCTAGAGAGAGCCCTCCCGCCTTTGACAGGTGTCCTTGTTGTTTTCACTATGATTTTGCATATGACTATCGGAGCAGGCGCCGCGCTTCGTCCGATTGAACAAATAAATGAATACGAGGAACAGAATTCTTATAAACTAGCAATGCCAGAGCAAGATGTATTGGAAGATGCTTCTTTTAGTAGAGGTCAGTCAGAAAATTTATCTGGTGTTGTTATAAGTGATGATCGAGAATCGGATGAAGATTCTGTAGAAAATGAGTCAGACAAAATAGCTTCTGAAGATGAGATGGAAGAGGAACAAAGTTCAGATATCACTGAGGTTGAAGAAACTTCTGAAACAGAGGTAAATGAACCGTCAATAGAGGAAACCTCTGCAGTAGAAACAGAAGAAGCATTAGTTTTTGAAACGATCGATCAGACTTTGTTTTTAAAATCCAATATGGTAAATATAAGAAGTGAACCGAGTACGGATTCGGATGTGCTTGATACAGCGGCTATTGGACAAAGCATAAGACGCATAGGTGTTTCTGAATTGTGGAGCAAGGTTGCGCTTGATGGTGGTGTAGAGGGATATATTATGAATGAATATCTCACCGAAACACCGCCACCGACTCCGACACCAACTCCAACCCCGGCTCCGACTGCTACCCCTACGCCTGTACCTGCTCCTGAGGTTGTGGTTTCTCCTTCTTCAGCTATAAGTGCTCAGCAGCAACAGGAAATGGTAAGTTTAGCATATTCTTTTATTGGCAACAGATATGTTTATGCAGGCAGCCAACCAGGATCCTTTGATTGTTCCGGTTTTACCAGTTATATCTATAGAACTATGTTTGGAATTGACTTGCCAAGAACTACTACAGGTCAGATTGCCCGTGGCATAAGTGTTCCTATATCAGATATTCAAATTGGTGATATTATCTGTTTTGATTGGAAAAGAAATGGTAGTTGCGATCATGTAGCACTTTATACTGGTAATGGCAGTTATGTTCATGCTTCCTATTCCCGAGGAAGAGTGGCAGAAGGCTCGATAAATTCGGCTACTCAGCAAAATGCGATAATGTCTGTTCGCAGGATTATATATTAAGTTTTCTATTGTAGTAGGAAAGGTAAGATTTTTATGCCTAATCTGGAAAATGAGCAGGTCGTTGATTCTGTTGACTCAAAATCAAAAAGCTTTTTTCGCCGAACCGCTGTCTGGCTTATACCTGTTATTGTAATTGTTATTGCCGCTGTTTCTGTTACTTCATACTATGTAAGAAGTGCTTGGGAGAAAGCCGAACAGGAAAGAATTCTTCAGGAGCAGATACGACTTGAGTCTTTAGAAAAAGAACGTGAACAATACGAAGCTGCAAGAGCAGAAGTAGTAATTGATACTTTTTACGAAGGAATATTTATTGAAAAAATTAATCTTGCCGGCTTGTCCAAGTCAGAAGCAAGCAAAATGATTACTGATGAAATAAATGACCGCCTTGATCAGATAAAATATACTATAACTTTTGAGGGTCAGGAATGGATTTTGACAGCGTCAGATATTGAAGCTGAATACGATATTGAAAAAGTAATAGAAGACGCATGGAAAATAGGTAGGATAAGTGGTGCTCCTGATGAAAAATCAAAAATTTATGATCGCCTTGAACAAATCAATGAATTAAAAGAAGAGCCTGTAATTTTGGATATTCCCTTTAACTATGATCAGAAAAAAGTAAGTGATTTCTTAAAAAGTGAAGCCAAAAATTTAGAAGTAGAACCTGTTGAAGCTACTGTGACTGGATTTGATATAGGCAGCAAGAAATTTATTGTATCACAGCCTGTAAATGGTCTGGCGGTATCGGCAGACGATGTGATAATAGCCATAGATAATGATCTGAATAGCCAGAACTACCAGGCTTCATATAGTTTAAAGAGTGAAGTCATACCTGCGGCAGGTTCTGATTTACCTTCGCGGGTAGCAAATCTTGGTTTGGTTTCGCAGGCGACTACCTACGCAGCAACTCCAGATGCACCTAGAGATAATAATATTAGTTTGATTGCAAAAGCGCTTAATGGGCATGTTGTTTTACCTGGAGAAACTTTTTCTTTTAATGAGGTTGTTGGGCGCAGGACTGTCGAAAAAGGTTATCAGGCGGCGGGAGCCATTTTTGATGGGGCTTTGGTTGCAACTGTTGGGGGTGGAATCTGTCAACCCAATACAACTTTGTATCAGGCTGCCTTAAAAGCTGACTTAAAGATTACAGAACGTCATCCTCACACTTTCCCGAGTTCATATACAACCGTAGGTCTTGATTCAGCTATTGACTGGGGAAGCGCTGATATGAAATTCGTTAATACTACAGACTATCCGCTTGCTATTGTCTGTTGGTATAAAAAGCCGGAAATCACCTTCCAGATTTATGGCAAACCATTGCAGGCTGGTATGACAATAAATCTTAGTGCAGAAACAACAGCGAATGAGCCGCCTGAAGAGCCAATTGAGCAGTTGATACCAGAACTGGCTCCAGGTACCAGAAATTTGAAACGTGCTCCGCACAATATGATGAGAGCTCAGTCCTATAAAAATTACATTTTAAATGGAGAACTCATAAGAACTGAACCTATAACTGCTAGTTATTATCCTCCTATCAGAGCAATATACGAGGTAGGACCTCCTCTTGATCCATCTGAAATGCCCCCCGAAAATCCTGATTTGAATCCTGAATCAGAACAAATTGATCCAACTGTTCCTGAATCAGGAGAACCATTGATTCCTGTTCCAGCACCTGAAGTGGAATAAAAATGCATAAAAAAGTATTCCCGCCAGCCCAAAATGCTGGCGGGTTTTTTGTGTTTTTTATGATTTTGATTAACTCCCGGGATAAGAGTCTTGTCTGCAAAGTTTAATAGAAAAAATGACCATTTCTAAAAAGCGTGGTGTTTTGTTTGTTATGGCCATGATCATCACTACCGCCTGTGCGTAGAAGTCTTAATTTTAATGCAATGTTTGACAAAAGATCTTGCTCTGACTTTTCTGCTTCGCCATGAAAGGCTTCTATTCCGATCAATCCCCAACTACGATATTCTGACAGTCTTAGACTTAGATCTTCAATCATTTTTGTATTGCCGCGTGGTCTACACCAGCCGTATAGTGCAGGATGAGCCAAAACAGGAACCCCACCTGCCAGACGAATTTGCAAAATAGCTTCTCTCAAAGTCGGACGGGGTCTTTCTATATAACCTGGTTTGCCATAACCGAGAATATCCGCAAAGGCTTGAGCTGTTGTTTTAACATAACCTCTTGCTTTTAGAAGAAGTGCCATTTGCATTCTGCCGACACTATAATCTCCGGAGGCGTTTAAATCTTCTAAAGAGATGTCATAGCCCAGAGCTTGTAATGTTTCTACCATTTTTATATTTCTGGCTTCTCTTGCGTTTTGTTGTGCTTCCAGAAATGTTTGCAGATTTTCTTGTCCGCCGTAAGGGAAATAAGCCAGCAAATGTAATTCCCTCTCTTCTTGAACAGATATTTCAACTCCTGGGATAAAAATTATATCCTTTAAGCTATTTATGGCCGAATTATTTGTTTGACTTAAACAATTTTGAACAGTTTTTATCGCAGACATATTATCATGATCTGTTACAGAAAAAGAAGTTAAACCTGCTTTTACAACTCTCCTGCAAACTTCTTCAGGACTGTCACTACTATCAGAAGCAGTTGTATGAATATGAAAATCAGCAGATCCTTCTGTCATACATTTTTCAATAAGCGTCTTATGTTCTGGCCTTGCCAAGAAAAAATAATGATTATTTAATGTTTTATCTGATTTATCATGAAATATATTATCAGGATTTGCAATTAGAATATCCTCTTGATTTTTTTGTATTACAAGCTTTGGACTGAATTCTTCTGTGATTTTTCGAGGAAGTATTATTTGAGTGTTAAAAATTTTTGAGATTATTCCTTCTGTAATTTCTCTCTCTGAAAAATAAATATAATTATTGAAAAGATATTTTATTTTTTGAAAAAGTGGGGTGCTTGTAAAAAGAAAAATAGGTCTTGAATCGTCTTGCCAGCAAAGAATTTCCTTGAGATTGAATTCTTTGATTATAACTTTATATGTGACTTCTCCTTGTCTGGTTTTCAATAAAAAATTCTTTGCTTTTTGTGAATGCTCATGTTTGCCACTATCGACAAGACATAGAACCGCACGATCAAAAAAATCTTTAACACAGTAAAAATAATCTTCATTAAAAACATCTTCAGAATTTTTATTAAAAGAAGAATATAGATTATTTAAAACAAAGATCCGGTCTTCCAGATCTTTGTTAGAGATATCTTTTATATAACTGCAGTCAACAATATCTGGTTGACCATCATATGTCCAGTTATCAGACATAACTGGTATAAGCATATTTTGACTCCTTCGGATTAATCTCTCAAATTAAAAGCCTTATGAATTTCTTTTACTTCCTGATCAGAAATTTGAACAATTGATCCCAGACGCAAACTGCTTATAATCGCATGGGCACTGTACTCCGCTACTTCAAGGCGATCGAAAGCATTTAATAAATTTTGCCCAGTTACGATTACACAGTCATTTTCACAGATGACAACAGGTGTCTTGTGGCTAATAATATCTGCCGTCATTTCAGGTTGCATAAAGCTAGCACCAAAAGGAATTTTTTCGATGTTTCTTAACATGATATAGCTTTCAGGAATTGTTCTTGAGTCAAAAATTGCTTCTGTAACAGCAAAAGCCATTGTATAGGGCGGATGAGCTATCAATATAGAATTTATATCACTGTGTTTTTGATATATCATATTATGCAGTAAAGCTGATCTGCTAGGTGTTTTACCTTCCTCATGGGCATTATCTCTAACAAGTACTAGATCTTCAACTTCAAGATATTTTCTGTCTTTGCCATAAGGTGTTATTAAAAATGAGTTGTCGGAAAGTCTTACGGAATAAGTTCCTTGCGTGCTGGTAAATAAATTCTGGTCATAAGAACGACGGATAAGTTTAATCATGTCACGTCGGGCGGCTTTTTCTTCGCTGCTGTGACCTTCTGGTACAAAAGTTTTTAGAGGAGGATTATTTTTTTGCCGTGAAATATCAATCAATCTATCATCCAGAGTTTTAATATTACCAAGTAAAACAGCATGTTGTTCTATTCTGGCACTGAATTCGAGAGTTTCAAAAGCCATAAAGGCTTTGAATAATGTTTCTGCACCTATAACAATACCATGATTTTCCAGAATGACAGTTGAAAATCCCTCATCAAATTTTTTTGCTATTTTTTCTCCAAGATCGTCACTTCCAGGTAGTCCATATGGTGCCATAGCGATTTTGCCGCATATTAAGTTGACATTAGGTATTAACCGTACATCTGGCAGTCTTCTTACAATGCTGAAGGCAACCAGAGCTGAAGGGTGAGCATGTAGCACGGATTTTATATCAGGCCTTCTTCTGTACACAGACTGATGAAAAGGCAACTCGCTTGACGGTTTGTGTTTACCCTTGACCGAGCCATCTGCTTTTACGCATACCATATCATCTCTGGTTAAACTTCCTTTATCTACTCCGCCTGGTGTAATCCAAAGATCACCTTGTTCGTCCATAATGGACAAATTACCACCAGAGGTAGTTGTCATGCCATAATTATAAATTCTGTCCATTATCATTACTAATTGATCAGCTGGATGTAAAAGATCAAATTTCATCTGTAACCTCCAAATTTTTTTGCCTGACATAAAAACAGTGCTCTTCTGTGCAAATATGTTCAATACATATTATACTCCAGAAGATGTCTCAATAAACAGCATTTCAGTGGTTATTTGGCTTCAAACTATAAATTGCTGCATTATTCTCATGAGGAAAAGCCGCAACTTTTGTGAAGTTATCTTCGTAGAAATTTTCATTAATATAAAACTGATCATGCTGTCTCAATGTGTCGTCGATCAGAAGATAAGCGATGTTATTTTCTTTAGTGAATTTATATATTGAGTCAGGGTTTAAATCTGCGCCACCAAAAAGCCATTGCTCAGTTTCAAAACGCATACCTGTATCATGACCTGCAGACCAGGCATAATAGCTATGTCCAAGCCAAGATAAACGTCCGGTAAGAAAAAACTTATGATAGTGATAGGGGGCTGTTAAGAATACTGCATCTGGTTCCGTATTATCTCTGATCCAGTCTGTCATCGGTGTATTTAGTTCTATTTTATAAGAAAGCTTATTTATATTACGAAAGATATGCCATTCCATTATTCCTGTAATAATTAAAGGTAGAATAATTACCAGCACAAAAGCTCTCATAAGTATTTTTTTGGCTTTTTTCCCGTTTGCCCATAATTTTATCAATAAATCACCAATCCATATATTCAGCATAATTGTGGCAAGCATGATATATTTATGGTTAACAGTTATGTCTGGAGTTAGAGAGACAGTAAAAGCAAAAATCAAAGGGGCAATTGCTGCAAGAGTGAAAAAGCGAATTCTTTTTCCTGAAATGATCACAAAAAGAAAAATAAGCAAAAAAGATAGTCCCATTAACTCAAATAAATATGCCAAAACTCCTGCTATAGAAGTGTCTTCTGAAATGAAACCCCATTGCAAACTGAAGGACACTATTTTTTGAGCTCCGCCAGAAAACAGTTTTGCTTGAAGGAGTGCACCGATAAATGAACCTGAAGCAGCTAATAGATAAAACGCTTTCCCCTCGGATTTTATTGCGAATACGGCTAAAATAATCAGGGTTGTTATTAAAACAGAACCATGCCAGTAGGGCAACATAAATAAAAGCAGGCAAGCAATTAATACTTCCTTCAAATTTGAATTTGTATTTAGCCAGGCTTCTTTGTTTAACCAAAGCTTATTTATATTTTTATTAGAAAAAGTTGGCAGAAATAAAAGAAAAACAAGCAGCATAACGGCTATTGCAGGCATAAGATGGCGTTGGTTTGCGTAGACATTAACTGCCCATAGTCCCCAATCATCATGGGGTGTATTTCCTATAAAAGTTCGTTCAAATTTTATTTCATTGATCCATAGTGCTAAATCTATACCATGTCTTTTATACAAATCGCCCAGATAAGTGAAAAAAGCCATTGAACTTCTGGCAAGTGTAAGTAGCGGAGTAAGATAAAAAACGGCAGATTTGCCAGTTAAAACAACAGCAACGGTACCCAGGAGGATCATGGCACTAACAATACCTAGAATGCTGGGAAGATTAATTGCTGAGGCAAGAGAAAGTCCCAAATAATTCAAATTCCCGCAAAGAAAGAAAAACATAAAATGATAAGAGATTCCATCGCCAGCAAAATGCGGATATTGTGTAGGCCAGTTTTGCCCCTGAGAGAAAGAACTAACAAGTGCTGTATGCGGAGCAAAATCACTGAATACAGAATATCCAGCTGCCAGGTAATTGTTTTCTATCTTGAAAGAGCTTGTCATAAGCCAGGTAGAAAACAATATCAAAAAAAAGCATGTCATAAAGAATAAAATCAGAATATTGCGAAACTTACGATCATTTTTCAAGTAAAAGAGTTGTTTTAGGAAATAGTTTCTGTAATTTAAGTCATAATTGTTTTTAGAAAATATATTTGACCAATTTGAATTTGAAAACTGTTTTCGATGATTTCTCAGTATTTTATTTATTGAGGAATAATAACTTTTTAATAACCATATAAATGATAGGAGCATAATTGTTAAGTTAGCCGGCAAAAGCGGATGAATTGAGCTGTTTTTTAAAACAGCATCAAAAATTAATGCAAAAAGATAAACCAGCCAGCTCAAAAGTATAAATCCCAGCCATAAACCGCCGGCTGCCTGTGCTGCCGGCGCTAAAAAAGTTCCATCCGCACAGTTGCCGGAAAACGACCTTCGGTTTAAACGTAGCCACCAGCTGGCGGTACTGCCGGTAGCCAGCTTCAGGAGTCGCATCCCTAAGCACCAGCAAAGTAATATGTATATAACGGCAAGCATTGTTATTTATTCCCGCCTCTTTCTGTTGCTGATTCTTGATTTTTATTATCTTCTTCCTCATTATCTGAGAACTTGTTTTCTGTCTTCTCAGATATAATATATCTTGGTCTGCCTTTGACTTCTGTAAAAATTCTGGCAATATACATGCCAATTAATCCCAGGCTTAGCATAATACTGCCACCAATTAGCAGCTGCAGGAGAATTACTGTTGTAAAACCACTGGCAGCCTGGCCGCTAAACCAATTGAAAAGTGTTTGGATTGCCAGGATCAAAGATCCTGCAAGTAGAAGCATTCCTAGAAAAGTCACAAATTGCAATGGCATTGCCGAGAATCCTGTTATGGCATTCATACTTAGACCGGCGAGCTTAAACAATGACCATTTACTGCCTCCTGCCTGCCGATCTGCAACTTCAAAGGAAAAGGTTGTTCTCTTAAATCCAAGCCATGCTGATATTCCACGAAAGAAAGTATCATGCTCCTCAAGTTTTCTCCATTCCAGCACTACTTTTTTGTCAAGAAGTTTAAAATCAGAAGCATTTCTTAGATCATAGCCAGAAAAAAGTCGAAACAAGCCATAAAAAACCTGAGCGTTTAATCTACTGGAAAGGCTTTCTTTTCCTCTGGTCGACTTTATGCCTTCAACAACGTCATATCCTTGTTGCCAGAGTTTTATCATTTCAGGAATATGTTCGGGAGGATGCTGCAAATCTCCATCCATAAGAATAACAGCATCGCTGTCGGCGTAGTCAAGAGCAGCACAGATAGCAGCTTCCTTACCAAAATTTCTTGAAAAATGAAGGCCTCTTATGTGAGAATCTTCATTGACAGAATTTTGGATTACCTGCCAGGTACGATCTTTTGAACCATCGTCTACAAGTATAAGTTCATATTGCAGTTTTGTGTCTTCAAGAATGGGTTTAAGAGCTTTTAAAGTAATAGGAATCTGCTCTTCTTCATTATAAAATGGTATCAACAGGGAAATTTTCACAGGACACCTCCGCTTTATTGCTAAATTGACTTATATTTTACCATACCTTTTTTGATTGATAAAAAGGTCTTTTCGGTATACAATACTAGGTGGTTCAAACAATAGACCGTTATATACAGTGTGACTGGTATTAATAATTGAGGAGTGTGACAAAGATGGCCATGATGCAGAAAAAGAATGTAGAAGACCTGAATGTTGAGGGCAAGAGAGTAATTGTCCGAGTTGATTTCAATGTACCTTTAGACAAAAAGACTGGTGAAATAACTGATGATAAAAGAATAGTGGGTGCTTTGCCAACCATAAAATATCTGTCAGAGAACAAAGCGAAGGTTATTCTGGTTTCGCATCTTGGTCGACCCAAGAACGGACCGGAGGCAAAATTTTCTATGAAACCAGCTGCAGATCGTTTAGCTAAGCTTCTGGGCAAACCAGTTGCTCTTGCTTCAGATGTTATTGGCGAAGATGCAAAAGCCAAAGCTGCAGGGCTTGCCGATGGTGAAATTCTTATACTTGAGAATGTTCGTTTCCATAAAGAAGAAACAAAAAACAGTCCTGCTTTTGCTGCTGAACTGGCTTCAATGGCTGATATATATATAAATGATGCCTTTGGAACAGCACATAGAGCACATGCTTCAACGGCAGGTTTAGCAAACTACTTGCCTTCTGCTTGTGGTTATCTTATTCAAAAAGAAATTGATATTATGGGTGAAGCTCTGGCCAATCCTAAAAGACCATTTGTAGCAATCCTGGGAGGGGCAAAGGTATCCGATAAGATAGGTGTTATAGAGAATCTTCTTGAAAAAGTAGATACGCTTATAATTGGCGGTGGTATGGCTTATACTTTTTTTGCTGCCAAAGGTGCAAATATAGGAAGTTCATTATGTGAGACTGATAAAATTGATCTGGCAAAGTCTCTGATGGAGAAAGCGGCAGCAAAAGGTGTTTCACTCCTTTTGCCTGTGGATACTGTTGTTGCTCCTGAATTTTCCGCTGATGCCGAAAGTAAAACTGTTAATTCAAGTGAAATTCCTGATGGCTGGATGGGGCTTGATATTGGTCCAGAAGCTGTAAAAACATATTCTGAGGCTGTAAGCAATGCCGGAACTGTTGTCTGGAATGGCCCGATGGGTGTGTTTGAATTTGAAAAATTTGCTAATGGTACCAGAGAAGTAGCTCGTGCAGTTGCAGATTCATCTGCTATTTCTATTATAGGTGGTGGTGATTCTGCCGCTGCTGTTGAATTACTTGGTTTTGCTGAGCAGGTATCTCATATATCAACAGGTGGAGGCGCTTCTCTTGAATTGCTGGAAGGAAAAGTTCTGCCTGGAATAGATTGTCTTATGGATAAGAATCCACGTCGTACATTCGCTGCAGGAAACTGGAAAATGAATAAAGGTATTCCTTCTGAGGCTGTTAGCCTGATTAATGATTTGAAGGCAAAAGTTTTAGATGCTGAATCAGAAATTGCTTTAGGCGTACCTTTTACTGCTTTAACAGCTGCTCTTGATGCTGCTGCTTACAGCAATATTAAAATAGCTGCTCAAAACTGTCATTTTGAGGATAGTGGTGCTTTTACAGGAGAAATATCCGCTAAGATGCTGGCTGAGATGGGTGTGCCATATGTTATTATTGGTCATTCAGAAAGACGTGAGTATTTTGCAGAAACAGACGAAACGGTAAATAAAAAAGTTAAGGCTGCTTTATCATGGGGTGTGCGTCCTATAATATGTTGTGGAGAAACCTTGGAACAACGTGAAGCAGGTGAAACTTTTGATCTGATCAAAACTCAGATTAAAGCTGCTTTTGCCGATATCCCTGAAAATAAAACACACTTGATAACAATAGCATATGAACCCATCTGGGCCATTGGTACAGGCAAGGTAGCAAGTGATGAGCAAGCCCAGGAAGTTTGTGCATTTATTCGTGGTTTGCTGTCTGAAATTTATAACAGTGATGTTGCTCAGGCAATGAGAATTCAATATGGCGGCTCTGTTAATGCCAAAAACGCTGCCGGGCTGTTTGCTCAAAGTGATATTGACGGCGGTCTCGTTGGTGGAGCTTCTCTGAAGGCTGAGGATTTCAGCGTTATATGTAATGCCGGATCTAATTTGTAAAATTCTACCGTCCGGCGGTAAGTTTTGACTAAGGGCCGCGGATAATTTGTTTATCCCGGCCTTTTTTATCTAGGAGGAATTCTAATGGTAAAATTAAATAAAAGACCAGTTGCTCTTCTTGTTTTGGATGGTTTTGGGTTTAACGAGTCTGCAGTAGGTAATGCTGTAGCTGCTGCATCAACTCCTAATCTCGACAAGTATCGGGCAAATTTCCCAAGCACTCTCGTTCGGACAAGTGGTATGGCAGTGGGATTGCCGGATGGACAAATGGGGAATTCAGAAGTAGGTCATACCAATATAGGTGCTGGACGAATTGTTTATCAGGAGCTTACAAGAATAACTAAATCTGTCCAAGATGGTGATTTTTTTGAAAATGCTGCTCTTTTAAGTGCAGTGGAGAATGCAAAAAAACCTGGACAGGCGCTGCATTTGTTTGGACTTCTTTCAGATGGAGGCGTTCATAGTCATAATGATCATTTATATGCTCTCCTACAGTTGGCCAAAAAAGCTGAACTGGAAAATGTTTATGTTCACTGCTTCTTCGATGGTAGGGATGTGCCACCGGATTCAGCTAAGTGCTATACCGAGGAATTACAGAAAAAACTGCAAGAAATAGGCATAGGCAAGATTGCCTCTATAATGGGTAGATATTATGCTATGGATCGTGACAATCGCTGGGAACGTGTCGAAAAGGCTTACCGTGCGATGGTTACAGGAGAAGGCATTATTGCAGATAATCCTGTCAAAGCAGTTGCTGATTCATACGAATCAGGTGTAATGGATGAATTTGTTGTACCGACCGTAATTGTTGAAAACGGCAAACCGATTGGATTAATCAAAGAAAACGATAGTGTTATATTTTTTAATTTTAGGCCGGATCGCGCACGAGAGATTACTCGTTGTTTTATACAGCCTGATTTTTCCGGCTTTGATTTGCCCAAAGGTTATTTCCCTCTTAAATTTATAACCATGACACAATACGATAAAACTTTTGATCTTTTTCCAGGTTTGGAAGTTGCTTATAGACCGACAAGTCTTGACAATACTTTTGGTGAATATATTTCTAAGAACGGCTTAACACAACTACGCATAGCTGAGACAGAAAAATATGCTCATGTTACTTTTTTCTTTAACGGTGGTGTGGAAAAAGAGTATTCTGGCGAAGATCGTGCCTTGATTCCTTCTCCTAAAGTTGCAACATATGATCTTAAACCTGAAATGAGTGCTTATGAGGTTGCAGCTGAGGCGTTAGACAGGATCAATAGTGAAAAATACGATGTAATTATTCTGAATTTTGCTAATTGTGATATGGTTGGTCATACGGGAGTTTTTGATGCTGCCAAAGCTGCTGTTGAGGCAGTTGACGAATGTACAGGCAAGGTGGTTGATGCAATTCTGGCAAAAGGCGGAACTGTTCTTATCACTGCTGATCATGGAAATGCAGAGCAGATGATAGATCCTGATCAAGGTGGACCTTTTACAGCCCATACAACTTTGCCGGTTGAATTGATTGTTGCAGGAGCAGGGAATGTAGAGTTGAAATCTGGTGTTCTTGCTGACCTGGCTCCAACTATGCTTGATCTTATGGGTCTGGAAAAACCTGTAGAGATGACAGGGAACAGTTTGATAAATTAATTAAATATGTGAAATAGATTTAGATAACAAGCACAATCAAACGATTCGTAATTAACAATATAATTGTCCTGCTTTTACTGTAATAATCTATATATATATGCTATAATAGCTGTTGGTTCTTGACTGAACCGTAGTGATACAAGGGAACAAAATATAAAGGAGAGAGTCACATGGCAAAACAAAAAAAATTCATGACCATGGATGGCAATACTGCTGCAGCATATACTTCATATGCTTTCACAGAGGTTGCCGGCATTTACCCCATTACCCCATCGTCTCCAATGGCAGACTATACGGATCAATGGGCACTTGAAGGTCGCAAGAACATTTTCGGTCAAACCGTCAATGTTGTTGAGATGCAGTCTGAAGGTGGTGCTTCAGCAGTTGTACACGGTTCACTGGCAACCGGTGCTTTGACAACTACTTATACTGCTTCGCAGGGTCTTCTTCTGATGATACCTAATATGTATAAAATGGCTGGTGAGCTTTTACCGGGAGTTTTACATGTAACTGCCCGTGCTGTTGCAAGTCATGCCTTATCTATTTTTGGAGATCATTCAGACGTTATGGCATGCCGACAAACCGGTTTTGCTATGTTGTGCTCTTCAAGTGTTCAGGAAGTTGTAGATTTGGCAGCAGTTGCACATCTTGCTGCAATAAAGGGCAGAGTTCCTTTCCTGCATTTCTTTGATGGTTTCCGTACTTCGCATGAAATGCAAAAAGTAGAAGTTCAGGATTATGATGATTTAGCTAAACTGGTTGACATGGATGCAGTCGAAGCTTTCCGTCAACGTGGTTTGACTCCTAATAAACCGACTCTGCGTGGTACTGCTCAGAATCCAGACGTTTTCTTTCAGGCGCGTGAAGCTTGTAATCCTTACTATGATGCTTTGCCGGCTGTAGTTGATTACTATTTTGATAAAATTAATGAGCTGACAGGTCGTGATTATAAGGCTTTCAATTACTATGGTGCGCCTGATGCGGATCGTGTAGTTGTTTGTATGGGTTCCGGCTGTGAAGCTCTTGAAGAGACTATTGATTATTTGATTGCTAAAGGTGAAAAAGTCGGAATGGTAAAAGTTCATCTGTACCGTCCGTTCTCGACAGAAAGATTGCTGGCTGCAATTCCTGAAACAGCTAAAAAAATCGCTGTTCTTGATCGCACAAAAGAACCTGGTGCGCATGGCGAACCTCTCTTTCTTGATGTTTGTGCCGCTTATACAAGTGTATGCAACGGCCCTATGATTATAAATGGTCGCTATGGTCTTGGTTCAAAAGACACAACACCAGATCAGTTCATGGCTGTTTTCAAAAATCTGGCTTCAGACCAGCCAAAAGTAAACTTTACAATCGGTATTGTTGATGATGTAACTCATCTTTCTCTTCCTACTGAAGAATCAATAGATACTGCTTCTGAAGGAACAGTTGCTGCCCGTTTCTGGGGACTTGGTGCAGACGGAACTGTTGGTGCGAATAAAAACTCTATTAAGATTATTGGTGACCATACAGATATGTATGCTCAGGCCTATTTTTCATATGACTCTAAAAAATCAGGTGGCGTAACCATTTCAGATCTGCGTTTTGGTAAAAATCCAATCAGATCTACTTATCTGGTTAATAAAGCCGACTTTGTAGCTTGTCATAATCAGTCATATGTTGACAAATATGATATGCTTGCTGCACTTAAACCAGGCGGTATATTCTTGCTGAATACTCTTTGGACAGATGAGGAAATAAGTAAGCATCTGCCTGCTGAAATGAAGCGTTATATAGCTAAAAATAATATTAAATTCTACACGCTTGATGCTGTTACCAAAGCTGTTGAAATAGGTCTTGGCGGACGTATTAATACAATTTGCCAGGCTGCTTTCTTTAAGCTTGCCAATATTATACCTGTTGAAGATGCTGTTAAGTATATGAAGCAGGCTATTGTAAAATCATACGGAACCAAGGGTGACGAAATTGTCAACATGAACTATGCTGCTGTTGATGCTGGCATTGATGCAGTTAAAGAGTTCAAAGTTCCTGCTGACTGGGCTGATGCTGCTGACGATGATAAGGTAATGAAAGAAATACCTGCTTTCATAAGAGATGTCGTAGAAGTAATGAATGCACAGAAAGGTGATTCATTGCCGGTAAGTGCTTTCAGTGGTCGTGAAGATGGTACTTTCCCACAGGGCACCAGTCAATACGAAAAGCGTGCGATCGCTGTCAATATTCCTCAATGGATACCGGAAAACTGTATACAGTGTAATCAGTGTTCTTATGTATGTCCACACGCTGTAATCCGTCCTGTTCTATTAACTGATGAAGAGGCTGGTAAAGCTCCGGAATCATTTGTAGCCAAAAAAGGTATGAAACCTTATGATTCTTTCCAGTATCGCATCCAGGTTTCAGCATTAGACTGTACAGGTTGCGGTTCTTGTGCAAGTGTATGTCCTTCCAAGAATAAAGCTCTCGTTATGTCTCCTATTGGTGAGAACATGATAGAAGCCGATAATTGGGAATATGCACTTACTGTTGAACCAAAACAAAATCCAATGAGTAAAAATACTGTTAAAGGCAGCCAGTTTGAACAGCCTCTGTTAGAGTTCTCAGGAGCATGTGCAGGTTGTGGTGAGACTCCTTATGTTAAGCTGATTACTCAGTTGTTTGGTGATCGTATGCAGATTGCCAATGCTACCGGTTGTTCCTCAATCTGGGGTGGATCCGCTCCTTCAATGCCTTACACAACAAATAAATGCGGGCAGGGTCCTACATGGGGTAACTCACTGTTTGAAGATAATGCTGAATATGGTATGGGTATGCACCTTGGTGTAAAACAACTGCGTTCACGCATAGTTGCATTTGCCGAAGAATTGATCGCTGCCGGTGCTGATGAAGAAATAACAAAAACAGCACAGGCATGGATTGATGCAAAAGAAGACAGTGATAAAACACGTACAGTTAGTGAATCTTTTGCCAATGCCCTCAAAGCTTATAAAGGATCTGACGCTGCCGCTAAAAAATTAATTACCAAACTTCTGGAGCTTGAAGATTACTTTGTTAAACGTTCTACCTGGATTATCGGTGGTGACGGCTGGGCATATGATATCGGCTACGGCGGTCTGGATCATGTTTTGGCATCAGGAGAGGACATCAATGTTCTGGTTCTTGATACCGAGGTATATTCAAATACCGGTGGTCAGTCATCTAAGGCTACACCAACAGGTGCTGTTGCTCAGTTTGCTGCCGGCGGTAAACCGATCAAGAAAAAAGATCTTGGTTTGATGGCTGCGACTTATGGCTATGTATATGTTGCCCAGATAGCTATGGGTGCAAATCAGACACAGACACTGAAAGCTTTTGCAGAAGCTGAAGCATGGAATGGTCCTTCAGTAGTTATAGCTTATGCTCCTTGTATCAACCATGGTATGAAGGGTAATCTGACTGTTTCACAGCGTCAGTCAAAAGATGCCGTTGATTGTGGTTACTGGCATTTGTACCGCTTCAATCCTGTATTGAAGAAGGAAGGCAAAAATCCTTTTGTTATGGATTCAAAGAAACCTTCCGGTGATTTCCAGGCATTCCTTAGAAGTGAGGTTCGTTATACCACCTTGTACAAGAAATTTGATAAGGAAAAGGTAGATGCAATCTTTAATCTGGCTGAAGATCATGCCAAAGAGCGTTATGAGAATTATGTTCGTATGGCTGCTGATCTATCATCATTAGAGGGTTGATAATTATTTTATAAATCAACCTGCTGCTCCTGAGCAGTATATGATAAAAAGTGTTATAATAAAACCCCGTCAAGAAGACGGGGTTTTATTTTGTCGAGGGGGAGAATATTCTATGAAGCTCGAAGAGAGTCACAAACTGTTGTTGTCCGATACTCTGGTTCCTGATATATTTATTGCAGAATACTTGCCCTCTTTAGATGGGCTGGCTGTTAAGCTTTATATTTATTTGCTACTTGCTGTAAAAAATAAAAGCAGAATAAATGAAAATGATCTTGCAAGAAGAATGGGTACGGAGCTGGATCATATTAAAGTGGCACTGCTTTCACTGGCAGATTTAAAACTCATTAATATAAGTGATGATGGTCTGGAGATATGTGATGTTAAAGCTCAGGAAATTGAACGCATATACAGGCCTAAAACAAGCTCAACACCACTGGAAATAATATCTCATAATAATGTATTTAGTCAGCGGGAAAAATTATTATCTGATATTTCCAAAACTTTTTTCCAAGGATTGATGTCGCCGTCTTGGTATTCAGAAATAGATAGTTGGTTTGACAAGTATCATTTTGAACCAGAGGTAGTATATGCTTTGTTTCAGGAATGCTCCAGACGCAAAAAACTGGATAACAAAGCTTATATAAATAAAGTAGCAGAGAATTGGGCTTCACGCAGAATTATTACTTATCAGGATCTTAACAGTTACTTTTTGTCATATGAAAAAATTAATAAAATGGTTAAAAAAATAGGCAAAAAGTTGCGTAAAAATATGACAGAGTATGATGAAGAAATTGTATCTAAATGGGTTGAAAAAATGGGATATGATTTTGATATTATAGAAATTGCACTTAGAAAAACTGTTAGACTCTCCCACCCAAATCTCTCATATATTGATAAAATACTACAAGAATGGTTTTCACACCAGCTCAGAGATTTGGAATCCATTAATGCATACGAACAGGAAAAAGCAGCAAGAATTGGAGCTGTAAGAAATAATCAAAATAAAAAAACTGAATATAAGCCGGCAAATATGGGTAATTTTGAACAGAGAAATTATAGTAATGATTTTTTTAAGGAGTTCTATGAACCTGTGGATCTGAAAGATACTAAGGAGGCAGAGCAAAGTGAATCAATCGATAAGTAAAGCTGTTGCAGCTGCATATGAACACAGAAGAGATCGAGCAGAAAAGGAACGTCTGCAAAATATCGATAAAATATATCTTAAAT
This sequence comes from Ercella succinigenes, assembly GCF_900002895.1. NCBI lineage: Bacteria > Bacillati > Bacillota > Clostridia > Eubacteriales > Oscillospiraceae > Ercella > Ercella succinigenes. Next base: position 86,937 of record NZ_CDHP01000008.1, read on the forward strand.
ATCCTGAGATCGAAATTATTGATAGAGAGATAGCTTCGGCAGGTGCAGCCATGCTTTTTGAAGCAATCGATCCCGAGAGACCTCGTTTAGCTGCAATCAAAAAAAAAGAGCTGGAAAAAAAGAGAGCAGATTTTATCCTTGCACACAATATAAGTGCTGATTTTGATCAGCCGGTATTTCATTGTAAAGCATGCAAAGACACAGGAATGGAAAAACAACATCTATGCAGTTGCTATAGACAGGTCATGATGCCTCTGTTAATAGAACATGCTAATTTGAAGAATCTTAAAAATATTAAATTTGATCAGTTCGATGAAAGTCTTTTTTCCGATAAAGTCGATGTGGAAAATAATAAAAGCGATGTGTCACCACGCAAGAATATTTCTGCAATTAAGAATTCTGTTATTAAATATGCAGAGGCTTTTGCAATGAAAAAAACAGAACTTATTGCATCAGAGAAATTAGCCGATAATTTATTGTTTATGGGTAAACCAGGGACGGGTAAGACTTTTCTTATGGCTTGTCTGGCCAATACTTTTCTTGAAGAAGGTTCAATGGTTTTTTATGTGAGTGCACCAGAATTGTTTGAAATACTCAATGAGCTTAGGGTTTTGCAATCATCCTTTCAGCCTGATCCAGTAAGAATGGAGCAGGTATCTGCTTTATATGATAGTATTTTGCATGCGGATTTGTTATTGATTGATGATCTAGGGACAGAAAATAAAGGAGCCAGCAGATACAGTGAACTACTGACTCTAGTAGACAGAAGACTTGCTCCTGGACTTCATACTGTAATATCAAGCAATGCCGATGCCGGAGCTATTAAGGCTTCGTATGATGAAAGATTGTTAAGCCGACTAATGGGCAATTACGCAATTTACAGATTTTTTGGTGATGATATACGATTGCAGTTAAGTCGCAGACGCCGTGGATTATGATTTCAGTCAATATCCGGCAAAGGAGTAATTGCAACTGATGGAGAAAGAATTTCAAAAGCCTTTCTAACAGATATTTCTGCAGGTTTTGGCAGGCCTGGATTGAATGAAAGGTATTTATCAGCGTTTTTGCCAAAATCAGAAAAATCAGGAGTTGTCGCTGTCAGTAAATTTAAATTACCGGCTATTTTCCACTTGTTGATACAGGCTGGAATAAGAACTGATTCTCCCTGTTTAATTTCAATTTCATGTGTATGCTCAGATTGCTGCCAGAACAGCATTCCCTGACCAGCGATAACAGTAATTGTATTAAACCTTTTAATCAGATCATCAGAATCAATACTTGTCTTTACTTTCCATTTTTCAACTTTGAAGTATTTATTTAATGCAAGCAATTCAATAATATTGCCTTTTTCTTCATAAATTTTTGCACCAGACTTTAAAACATTTTCGCCAAAATTAAAGTCAATCACATCAAGTGCTTTTTCTATGTGAAGAGGGCGGCTTTGTCCAGACTGATCTTTTCTGTCATAATCATAAACCCTGTATGTTGTATCAGAATTCTGCTGAATTTCACAAATAAGAAGCCCTTTTCCTATAGCATGTAAAAGTCCTGCTGGGATATTGATAATATCTCCTTCCTGAACATTTACATAATTCATACATTCATTCAATGTTCCGTCAGCAACAGCCTGAGTAAAACTTTCACGTGTTACACCAGGCTTGGTTCCTATTATCAATTTGCTTCCTGGTTTTGCCGAAACGATGTACCACATTTCATTTTTGCCATATTCTCCATTCTCAAGTATAGATGCCTGTTTATCATTAGGATGTACCTGCACTGATAAATCATCACAAGCGTCAATTAGTTTTATGAGAAGTGGAAATTTATAGCTTTCCTGCTGATCAAAATATTCTCCTAAAAGATCGGAAGCATATTCTTGTAAAATATAGTTTAGAGTTTTCCCTTTTAGATCTCCATTTGAAATAACTGACATTCCATTTGGATGAGCTGATATTTCCCAGCTTTCTGCTACTATGCCTTCATCAGGCAATTTTTTGCCCAATATGGAAAGTGTACGACCACCCCATAGGTAATCCTTGTAAACATTATCAAATTTGAACGGATATAACATTAGGTCACCTTCTTTATTATTTTTTGCCATGCTATAATTAAAACAGTCTGTTCATTGCTTTTCAAGTAATAAATAAAGTTGATAAAGTTTTGTAAAAATATTCTATGAAGCAGTGAAAGATAATTATTCAGAGGATATATTATATGAATATAAAATGTGGAAATGATCTGATAGGAATAAACAGAATTGAAAAAGCTATTAAAAAATCAGGAAAACCTTTGCTGGATCGAATATGGACTGAAAGAGAGCAGAGTTTTTGTAGATCAAGTGCTGGTCTTGCAGGGCGCTTTGCCGCTAAAGAAGCAATTGCCAAGGCATTGGGTTCAGGTATTGGTCCCAAAGGGGTGCGATGGACAGATATTGAAATACTACGTAAAGAAAACGGTGCTCCTGAAGCTTTTTTGCATGCTGCTGCTGCAGATCTTTATAAAGAAATAGGTGGTATTTCTTTAAGTATAAGTCTTAGTCATGACATGGATCTGGCACAGGCTTTTTGCGTTATTTTGTGTGATTGAGGAGAACAATCTTGGGATTAAAGAAAAAACCAGGCGGTTTTAGACCGCCAAGAAAAGTTGAGGAATACTGGAATCTTTATAAGAAAGGTCTATATGTCGAGAAACCATCGAGGAAGCTTCCGGCATGGTTTGTCCCTCTGCTCATTTTCCTGCTTATAATAACCATTGTCTTCTGGGCTGCTCCGATGGCTTTGTCGCGCTTGCAGATCCGCGTTGAAGACAGTTCTGATCATAATAATGATGTGTATATATATGAAGAGAATGTGTGGACTGTAAACAAGCCTGTGGCAGATGTTTTTGATCGTGCCGATCTAAAAGCAAAGCGTCTGACTCAAGTGCTTTATAATGAGCCTGTGACAGTAATTGATGATGAAAATACTGTATGGGGCTTTAGAAAAGTTGCGCTGACCGGAGGAAATACAGGGTTTATGCTTGCTACTGACCTGATGTCCTCAAGTGATAGTATAGAACCTGCTTTGGCTCAATATAAAACAATTGTATCTTCAAGTTCTAAGCGTATTATGAGCCATGCCCGAAGTGGTACTATGCTGGTGGAAGTGATGATGGGAACAACATTGTTTGCAGATTATAGAGGAGATGGAATTTTAAGAGTGCGTCTGCCAGATGGCGGTTATGGCTGGGTCAGTGAAGATGGTTTACTGGTGATTTTACCTGATCAATCTATTGAGATAAACGAAGATGGTGCAAGATATTACTGTAATACTGCTATGTCATTTCATAATGTAACTGTTCTGGATCAGGGTCAATCAAGAGATGGTGTTTCCGTAGAGGGGATTGCAAGAATTGCGGGTATAGTCAATGGTATTGAATTGCCAAGAACTATTGAAGAACAAATTCATGCTGGTAAAGATGTATCCCTTGCTTATATAAACAGTCAAGAAAAGACCGATCAAGATGAAGAAAATGATGAAAGTGCGGGAAATAATGAAAATCAGTCCGCTGTCAACAAGACTAACGGATTTGATTTGAGTGTCCTGAGACCTGCCGACCTGGTCTTTGTTGATGATGCAGCAAATCCTGGAATTCCTGTATCAATGGCAATAGTAATGGAAAACGGACAATTTTTAATGGCGAAATCTGGAAGCACCTCAATACAATTGGTAGATCCTGTTCAAATAGCAGATTGGACAAACAGAATTATTTCAGTTAGAAGGCTATTTTAAACAATAATAAAAAATTAGTCAGTTATGTTTAATTTAGAAATGCCGGTATAAATAGTAAAGTTTCAGGCAATAAGTAAACCACAAAAAAGGATATCAGCTAACTGATATCCTTTTGCATTCTGCGTAAACCCGTCAAGCGACAAAACATGTCGTCAACGCAGCTTCAGGACCTCTTAACCGCGTTGGAACGGAGGCACCTGGTGCAAACATGCATTGTTGTGGGAGTTCCATTTACAACAACCCTCACGGTGCGAATATTTGGTTTCTGCTTTGTTAGAGCGCGACGTGATACCTGTGAACGGGTAATGCTGATTTTTCTGCCAGAGAGTAAGTCTTTCTGACATACCTCACACTTAGCCATTTGAACACCTCCTTACGTTTTGTGCTAAAACGTGCACAAGGAATAATATCATAATACATATCTAAAAGCAAGCTTATAAGTGCAAATCAAAAAAAATTAGTTATCTTCTTTGCCGGTTGACGGCCATGTTCCCGGTTTTGAAGGTAATCCGTTGTGGATTGTTCCTGTAGGGCATTCCATTAAACATTCACCACAGTAAGTACATTTTTCATGATCGATGATGGCAAGAGTTCCTTCCATGCTTATTGCATCATATTTACAAGCCTTATAACATCGACGGCAGCCTATACAACCGACACTGCAATTTTTCCTTGTCTGTGCACCAGGCCATTTGTTTTTGCACTGAACTGCGTACATATTAAGATGTTTTGGTACTATTTCGATTAAATTTTTGGGGCAAGTTTGAACACAAAGACCGCAGGCTGTACATTTATCTGCATTAATCCTAATTATCCCATTTTCCTTATATATAGCGTCAAAATCGCATATTTCCATACAATCACCAAAACCTATGCAGCCATAGGAACAGGAATTGGGGCCAGAGAAAAGACTATGTGCTGCGGCGCACGTTTTTGTGCCGGAATATTCATAACGCTTGCTTGTATGGTCTAATGTTCCGTTACAAAACATATAAGCTACTTTTGGTCTGAAATCAGGTTCACCTAATCCGAGATATTCAGCTAGATTTCTGGCGGTTTTTGCTCCACCGACCGGGCATTTAGCAGTATCATCATTTCCTTCGGCCAGATATTGAGCATAAGCTTCACAACTGCTAAATCCACATGCCCCGCAATTTGCGCCCGGAAGTAAATCTTTTAGTTTTTCCAGCTTTTCATTTATGGGTACCGCAAAAAATTTAGCTGTTATAAGAATTATTGTCCCTAAAACAAAAGCAATTAGGCCACCTATTGCTATCGGTAGAAGTATAGCATGCACATCTATGGTTGCTTTGATATTTGCGATCATTACTGTGTAAAATACACTGAAAAATTCCATTTTTCCCTCCTGCAAAACTTAACCGAACAATTTTTCTATCAATCCTTTGAATCCAAAAAAGGAAATCGAAACCAGAGCTGCCGAAACTAATGTTATTGGCAGGCCTTTCATAAATTTCGGGACATCTGCATGATCAACCTTGCTTCTCACACCTGCAAAAAGGAAAAGTGCCAGCATAAAACCTGCACCTGCGCCCAGACTATTTACAAGTGATTGGAAAAAAGTATATTGCTCATCAATATTTAAAATGGCAACACCTAAAATTGCACAATTGGTTGTTATCAGTGGAAGATATATTCCTAAAGATTGGTAAAGAGGCGGTATAGCCTTTTTTAGGACTGTTTCAATTATTTGCACAAGAGAAGCAATTACTAGAATAAAAATGACTGTTTGTAAGTATGAAAGGCCATAGGGAGCAAGCAGAAGATTAAAAATGGGCCATGTAAGTGCTGTTGCAATTACCATTACAAAAATAACAGCAAAACTCATCCCCATGGCTGTTTTAAGATTTTTTGAAACACCAAGAAAAGGACATATTCCGAGAAAACGGGATAACACAAAATTATCGACGAGAATAGCGCTAAAAAGTATAATCAACATTTCTCTCATGATCTGTCACCACCTTCGGAAATTTTATCGGAAGATTTTTTAAAATCAGGATCTTGAGCAGAATCTTCAAATGTTTTATGCAAGCTGCATGCTCCACAAAGCAGACAAGCTGTTTTGTCTGAAATTGCACCTTCACAAATATCTTCAGAATTTTGATCAGCATCTTCCTTTTTCAATTTTTCAGCTATTTTTTGAGAAAAAGCGATTAATAAACCATATGCAAAAAAACCACCCGGAGGCAAAATCATGATTAGCATTGGTTCGATTGTACCACCAGGTTGTAAAACAGGCAGACTGAAATCCATAAAAGAACCATTTCCCATAACTTCTCTGATTGTACCCATTAGAAATAATGTAGCAGTATAGCCTGCTCCCATTCCCAGTCCGTCAAAGATTGAGGGAAGTACACTGTTTTTACTTGCAAACATTTCTGCACGAGCCAGTATAATACAATTGACAGTGATTAGAGGAATAAATATACCTAACGAATCATTAAGCTCAGGCAAATAAGCCTGCATAAGCATTTGAACTATTGTCACAAAACTTGCAATTACTGTGATAAAAGCCGGAATACGAACCTTTTGTGGTATTACCGGCCTGAGCATTGATATGACAAAATTAGAACCGACAAGCACAAATGTGGCTGCCAGCCCCATTCCCAGACCATTACGTGCAGTCGTAGTAACAGCAAGCGTTGGGCATGCTCCCAACATTAGTCTAAGTACGGGATTCTCACGAAGGATACCTTTAGAGAATTCTTGCTTTAACGGAATTTTTCTGGCCGGCATTATGATTCCTCCTTTATAATTTCAGAATAAAGAGCATTAATTGCATTGATTGATTCAGAAACTGCTCTGGAGGAAATTGTTGCACCAGAAACTGAATCTATGCTTTCTCTGCCTGGTTCATCTGGTTTGGTCGTATAAATTATACTTGTATCAGCTCCGATAAATTGATCGAGAAAAACTTTCTCTTCAATTTTTTTGCCAAGTCCTGGCGTTTCCTCATTAGACAAAACTCTGATTCCTGTAACTTTTCCCTGCTCGTCAAGTGCTGTCATTATAGGTACAAATCCACCATACCCTCGAGTTGATGCAGTGAATAGAAAGCCTGTTCTAAGGCCTTCCTGATCAAAAACCTCATAAATTTGCTTTACAGCCATTTCGTCTGTTTGCCATTGTGAAAAATCATATTCCACAAACTCTGTGGCATCAGGGAAAAGTGCTATGCGATTTGCATTTTCAGCATCAATTGCCTGCTGCAGCCTAGGAGCCATTGTCAACTGATTAGTGAAGGCTAACAAAGCAGTAGCTATTAGACATATTAATGCGAGAATCAAAGCAGGATAGATGCCATTATCTTTTTGCATGACTTAATCCTCCTCCGAATGGTGCGGGTTGAGTCCATCTGTCTATATGTGGCGTCAATATATTCATAAAAAGAATAGAGAATGATACGCCCTCGGTCATACCGCCAAAAAGTCTTATTATGGCCGTAATTATACCGCAGCCTAAACCGAAAATAATTTTACCCTTTCTTGTAAGTGGTGAAGTAACATAATCTGTTGCCATGAAGAAAGCTCCCAGAAATAATCCTCCCGACAAAATGTGATACAAAGGATCTTGTCCACCAGCAAGTGTTACTAGTGCAACAGTTCCGATATAAGTCAGAGGAATCCATAAGGTGATTACTTTTCTAATTACAAGGTAAACAATACCTATGGTAAGGGCAGCTATTGAAATTTCGCCTAAGCAACCACCTTTTATCCCAAGGAAGAGTTCAAGATACGATGGCATTTCACTTTGAGTCTGTAAGAGATAAAGCGGAGTTGCTGTTGATACAAGATCATTACCTACAGCAGGAGCAATGGTCTCAGTAATCCCGGTACTTAAAACATCAATTCTTTTTTCGAGTACTGCCCAACGGGTCATGGCTGCAGGATATGATATGGTCAAGATAACTCTTGCTGCCATTGCCGGATTAACAAAATTATGACCTATACCACCAAACATTTGCTTAACAATAACTATGGCGATAAAGGATCCTACGGCTGCTATCCAAAGGGGAATTGTAGGAGGTAGATTTAAGGCTAACAGTAGGCCTGTTACTATTGCACTTAAATCACTTATAGAATTATAACGCTTCATTACTTTGCGGGAAATATACTCAAAAAGAACAGCTGTACCGGTAGTAACAAAAATAATGATTGCAGAAGCACTTCCGAAAATCCATATAGAAACAATTACTGCCGGCATCAATGCAATGATAACATCCAGCATTAAACGCCTGGAGGTTATACCATCGCGTATATGTGGTGATGAAGAAACCTGAAGCATCATTTTTTATTACCCTCCACTGTTATTGACTGACGCACATATGTTTTACCGTTGCGTAGACTTTGTACCAGATGTCTTTTGGCAGGACATACATAAGTACAGCAGCCGCATTCAATACAATCCATTACATGATACTGTTTAAGACCTTCTATATTTTTATTCCGGGACATAATATCAAGGCTTGTTGGTAAAAGAAGCATAGGGCAGGCTGTAATACAACGTGCACAACGAATGCATTGAGTTTCTTCTGGAATAGCTGCCTCTTTTTTCCCGAAAACAAGAATTGCATTGTTATGTTTTATAATGGATACATCTAATCGATCAACTGCAACTCCCATCATTGATCCACCCATAATTATTTTGCCTGCTTCTTCCGATAAACCACCTGCGGCTTCAATAACTTCTGGAATAAGTGCGCCTATTGGAACATTGACATTGCAAGGAAGATTAAGACCGCTGCCGTCAAGCGTTACTCTTTTTCTTACAAGTGGCATGCCGGTTGTAAGATATTTAGAAATAAAACGAACGGTGCTGACATTGAGCATCAGCACACCTATATCATGAGGCAAGCCTCCCGAGGGTATAATTCTTTTGGTTAAAGAATAAATTAGCATTTTTTCAGCACCCTGAGGATAAATTGTTTTTAGACTTACAACTTTTATATCTGGTTTAATATTAAAAGCAAGATAATACTTCGTTATCTCATTGCGCAAAACTTCAGCGGCCAAAGGTTTATTATCCTCTACCCCTATTATTGCTTTTTCTATCTGCATATATTTCATTACCTGCATAGTTCCATCTATTATTTCATCAGGATGCTCTGCACATTGACGAAAATCAGCAGTTATATAAGGTTCGCATTCAGCTGCATTTATCAATAATACATCGGGTTCCTTTCCCGGCGGTGGCTGCATTTTCATATATGTAGGGAATCCGGCTCCTCCCAGACCTACCAGGCCTGAATCACGCAGCGCCTTTACAAAACTATCCTTATCTGTAACTTCAGGTGGAGAAATGCTTTCATGCCACGTGTACTGCATGTCTGATTCTATTTCAACAACTTCCATAGAACGTCCATTGCTTGCTACTTCTTTACGAATAGCTTTAACTTTTCCGGAAACACTTGAGTGAATAGGAACAGCCATAGCAGAAACAGGTTTGCCAATTAACTGTCCCACCTTTACTTCATCACCTGCCTGCACTATACATTGACAGGGCGGTCCTATATGCATACTCATCGGTATTCGCAAAGTTTTGAACTGGTCAAGTCTTACTGTTGGATAAAAATGAGTGTTTTTATTCCCCTTCGGATGAACTCCGCCGGAAAAAGTAGAAAATTTTAACACCAGGTTATACCTCCCACCATTGCCTGAAACAATATAATCCATCAATTAATATAACATAAAACGATAATAAAACCATTAGATGTAGCAATGATCATAAGCTAATATATTGCTAAATCAGTAAATTTGTGCAATATGATAAAGATAAACGTTTACGCAACACAAATCTGAATACATGCTGACGAAAAAAATGCATAATACTAAATCTGAATATTATCGTAAACGGTTACGATAATACAGTTGCCTGTTGCTCTGGTACCGGGATAGTATATGGATTATAATAAAATTAAAAATTTAACAAATATGATTGTACACAGATTTTAGTTATGATTGGAAAAATCTTCTGATTTGAGAAAAATCTGATCAGGCATTATAGTCAACAAATAAAACTATCTGTTGTTTTATTGAAAAATTGACAGAATAATATATATTCGTAACTTTGGAAACGATATGAGGATAAAAAAAGATATATGCTTATATCGACATATGAACAGTTGTTCATATGATTAATGAGTGGAGGTTAGACATGGCTGATGAATGTTGCAGTACAAATAAAATTCATCCGGAAAGCGTTTGTTTGGCAAAAGAAAATATGCCCTCGGATGATGTTTTGAGAGATATGACTGAGCTTTTTAAGGTTTTATCTGACGAGACGCGTATGAAAATAATTAGTGCACTTGAGCATTGTGAACTTTGTGTATGCGATCTTGCAAATCTAATTAATGCAAGTCAATCTGCTGTTTCGCATCAATTACGTATACTACGCCAGGCTAGGCTGGTTAAATACCGTAAAGATGGCAAAAATTCCTTTTATAGGCTTGATGATGAGCATATAGAAGCGATTGCAAAATGCGCGCAGAGCCATGTGCAGGAGACCTACCACAAAGAATAAGAGGTCATACATAAATGGCAGCAGGTAAAATGGTTTTTAAAATCGAGAATTTAGGGTGTGCGAATTGTGCCTCGAAAATGGAAAATGCAATCAATAAAATGCCGGAAATAGAACTAGCTATGATTGATTTTCCAAATAGTAAGCTGCATCTTAACTTAAACCCGGGCTATAAAAAAGAAGGCATTGTTTCCGAGATTGATCAACTTATCAAAACGTTTGAGGGTGATGCAGGAATAATTTCAGAAAACACATCTGATAAGGGTGATATAAGCTCTAATGAGAATTTTAGTGAAGAAACTGATACTGCTATTAAGAAAATTGATTGGCGAAAATCCTTTCCGTTAAAACTGTTTATTCGTTTTTTGACAGGTGCATTGATTTTTGTTTCAGCTTTTTTGCCTCTATGGACGGAATTTGTTTCTGCTTCGTTGTTTGTATTAGCCTGGATTGTTCTGGGATATGATGTTATTATCAGAGCTTTCAAAAAATTGTTTTCACGGCAATTGTTTGATGAAAATTTTCTGATGTCTATAGCTACAATTGGAGCATTAATTATAGGTGAGTATCCCGAGGCTGTAGCGGTAATGCTATTTTATCAGGTTGGTGAAATTTTTCAGGATGTAGCGGTTAATCATTCCAGATCTTCGATTAAGGCTCTTACAGAATTACGGCCTGATTATGCTAATCGGCTTCAGCAAAACAGTCAGACTGATTACCAGACTGTCATGCCTCAGGAAATTGAAGTCGGTGATAGACTTTTGATTAAACCTGGAGAGAGAGTTCCTTTGGACTGTGTTATTGTCAATGGTTTTTCCGATATAGACATGTCAGCTTTGACGGGAGAAAGTATTCCAGTATCTGTATCTCCAGGTGATGAAGCTTTATCTGGCAGTGTAAACGGAACCGGTTTGCTGGTTGCACAAGTTAGAAAAAATTTTTCCGAATCAAGTATTTCCAGAATTTTGGAGATGGTAGAAACCGCCGCAGCCAGAAAATCACCTGCAGAAAAATATATAAGTAAATTTGCTGCCTGGTATACTCCTATAATGATAATCATTGCCACTATGCTGGCTTTCATTCCACCGTTGATACTATCAGAACCTTTCTCGGATTGGATATACAGAGCGCTTATACTTCTTGTAATATCATGTCCTTGTGCACTTGTTCTATCTGTGCCTATGAGTTATTTTGCCGGGCTTGGCGCTTCTTCTGCGAAGGGGCTGCTAATAAAAGGTGGACAATATCTGGAAAAACTTTCTCAGGTAAAACAGATTGTTTTTGACAAAACAGGTACTTTGACAAAGGGTAAATTTGTAGTTACAAACATTAAATCTTTTGCCAATGAAGATGAAGAAAGTATCCTTGAAATTGCTGCTAAACTTGAAAAATCATCTAATCATCCAATTGCGAAATCAATATATGAGGCATGGCTAAATACGAATAAAAATATAAATGACGAAATAGAATGGCAAGACTATCGGGATCGTCCTGGATATGGCGTTCAGGCTTTTTATCAGGGTATAGAATATAAATTAGGAAACGATCGTATGATTACTGAAGCGGGATTAATTGTTCCTGAAAATATTGAATCCTCGGCAGGCAGACAAAGAATATGGCTAATTATTGGAAACACTTTGTCAGGATATATTGAACTTTCCGATCAGGTTCGAGAGGGCGTTTTGGAAATGCTTTTAGAATTGAAAAATCAAGGTATTGAGAAAACAGCGCTTCTATCTGGTGATAAGTACGAGGCTGCTCATCTCATTGCTTCATCGCTGGGCATTGAAGAAGTCTATTCAGATTTGCTGCCTGATCAAAAGGTGGAAAAACTTGAAGACTTTATGCAGAAAAATAATAACAGAAAAGGAGCGACTGTATTTGTAGGTGATGGTATAAATGATGCTCCTGTGCTGGCAAGATCTGACTTAGGCATAGCTGTTGGTTCTGCAAGTGATGCCGCAGTCGAAAGTGCAGATATTGTACTTGTGGGGCATGACTTGAAAAAAATTAACACAGCAATTAATATTGCTAGAAAAACAGCAAAAATCGTGAGGCAAAATGTTGCTTTGACTCTTTCTCTAAAAGGAATAATCCTGATTTTAGCACTGTTTGGACTTGGCGGAATCTGGCAGGCTGTATTTGCTGATGTTGGTGTAACTCTTCTGGCTGTTTTTAATGCGATGAGAATACTGCGAGACTGATAAGTTACGACATCTACCATTGCATTTTAGGCATTTTTTCCCCTTTGCTTTTTTTGACATAACCTGCAGCCGACATACCTGCTTTAGCACCTTCTCCCACTGCTACAGCGACTTGTAACAGACCGCCTGTACAGTCTCCGGCTGCATATATACCAGGGAGATTAGTCGATTGATCTGAATTTGTTATTATTACTTTGCCATCATTGTTTAAACCTAGTTTTAACGCAAGATCAAGAGCTGAAGCTGTACCTTCGGCTATGAAGATTCCATCGACTTTTAATTTGCTGCCATCCTCTAGATCTAGGCCTTCGAGTTTTTCGTCGCTACCAAATATATTTTTTATTTTTCTTTTGTCGAGCTCGATTTTATCATCGCTGAACTGTCCGTCAAATTCGCGACCATTTGTAATTAGAATTATTTTTTCAGCAAAAGGTTTTAGCTCACTAGCTTCTTTTAATGCGTATTCACCATTGCCTATGACTGCTGCTGTTTTTCCCCTATAGAAAAAACCATCACAGGTAGCACAGTAGCTGATTCCTTTTCCTTCATATTCTGCAAGATTTTTTATGGTTGCTTTTCTTCTAGGTATACCCGTTGCCAGTATTACAGCAATAGAATTATATTTTGAAACGGAGGTATGAATTTCAAATTTTTCTAACCAGCTTATACCCGTTACTTCTTCTTCGATTATTTTCACACCCAGTCTTCTGGCCTGGCTTTCGCTCTGTTTTAGTAATTCAATTCCACTTATAGGCTCAGGAAAACCTAAATAATTTTCTATTTTTTCAGCTTTTTGCAAAGCTCCGTAATCTCTTCCTAAAACTAAAACGGAAAGTCCGGCTCTAACTGCATAAATCGCTGCTGATAAACCGGCGGGGCCTTTTCCTACTATTATCAAATCAAACATATATTTAACCTCCACAAAAGCATAGTTTATTTTTTATAGTATAGGATAAAACCATTTGCATCAAGTGACTGCATCACATAGTAGATTTTCTGACTGAAAATAAAATCCGCTCTGATTGAATTTTAATTCAAAAGAGCGGATTCTTAATACTTATATTACCGTATATTTTAATTTATTAATTTGTCCCAGTCTGAATTTTATCCTAAAATCGCTTTGAGATCTTCGTCTGCTGTTGTTGTTGGGCGGATTCCGAACTCTTCAACTAATACATTAAGAACGTTTGGAGAAACAAAATATGGCAATGTAGGACCAAGATATATATTCTTAACTCCTAGAGAAAGAAGTGTAAGGAGAATACATACGGCTTTTTGCTCATACCATGATAAAACCAAGGTCAGTGGCAGGCTGTTTATATCAGTTTCAAAAGCTTCTGCCAAAGCTACAGCCACTCTTATTGCTGAGTAGGAATCATTGCATTGCCCCATGTCCATTATACGAGGGAAAGGTCCTATTTTACCAATATCGAGATCGTTGAATCTATATTTGCCGCAGGCCAGAGTAAGTATTAATGTGTCCGAAGGTGATTTGGCAACAATATCAGTATAATAATTACGTCCTGGTTTGGCTCCGTCGCAGCCTCCGACCAGCATAATATGCTTAAGTGCTCCGCCTTTTACGGCTTCGATTACTTTATCGGCAACCCCCAGAACTGTGGCATGACCGAATCCTGTTGTGAGAACAGTTCCGCCATTAATTCCTGTCATGATTTTTTCTTGTTCATAACCTCCAAGCTCAATGGCTTTAGCAATAACTGGAGAAAAATCCTTGCCATCTTCAGAATTATCAATATGAACCAAACCGGGATATTCAACAACTGCTGTTGTAAAGACACGATCAGCATATGATGGCTTAGGTGGCATCAGACAATTGGTTGTAAAGAGGAAAGCTCCTGGAACATCAGCAAATTCTTTCTGCTGATTCTGCCAGGCTGTACCAAAATTGCCCTTAAGATGAGAATATTTTTTCAATTCAGGGTATCCGTGTGCTGGAAGCATTTCTCCATGCGTATAAATATTTATTCCTTTTCCAGCGGTCTGATCAAGTAATTGTTTAAGGTCATGCAGATCATGTCCGGAAACAACAATAAAAGGTCCTTTTTCAATTATGGTTGTTACTTCGGCCGGTACCGGATTTCCATAAGCTCCGGTGTTAGCACTATCCAGCAACTCCATACAGCGGAAATTATCTTTGCCGAACTGCATAAGAATTTCTAACCATCTTTCAACACTGTGATTCAGACCGGCTTCTCTCATTCCGATAAAAAGTGCTTCATTAACTTCTTTGTCAGTACGGCCCAGAACAAAAGCATGATATGCATATGCACCCATACCACGTAAACCTAGGATTAAAAGGCTGCGCAGTGAAACCTGATCCTGATCTCCTTTGAAAATATCTTCAGCACTTGCAATATCAGGCTGAGCTATACATGATGTGCATGAACCACAACCTTCATTTGCTGGAGAACGGTTCTCAATAGTAAATTCAACCAGATTAATCAACTTTTTCAAACTTGCATCATCAAAGCTGACATTTGTTACGGTTGTAAACAGACCCTCCATCATCAACTGTGCATCAAAGTCAGTAATTTCCTGACCTTCCATGATAAGTGCATAACGAATAAGTGCATAGGTTAGTTCATCCTGCAAAGCTGATGTTGACGGCTCTTTACCGCAAACTCCTATTGTTGTACATCCCTTTTGTGGTACTGTTTGTTCACATTGAAAACAAAGCATGTTTGACATAAATAGATCCTCCCTTAATTTTGTGATTGTTCTCTTGTCTATCCACAAAGGTGCTTGTGAAAATGCACTTGATAAAACTTGTATGATTTTTGTTTTATCGGTGAAAATGCACAAAGCTACCTACATGTTAATCTTCTAAAATTCTTCCGTCTGTGCTTATAGTTACGACTTTCCAAGGAATCATTTTGCCGCAGGCCTGTAAAGCCTGTCGTGCTGCCATATCTAATCCCCCACAGCAAGGTACTTCCATTCTGACTATAGTTACACTTTTTATGTTATTAAGAGTCAAAATTTGTGTGAGTTTGTCAGCATAACTTCCTGCATCAAGTTTAGGGCAACCGATTACAGTAATATGATTTTTTATGAATTCATCATGGAAGCTGGCTCTTGCAAATGCTGTACAATCTGCTGCTATAAGCAACTTGGCTTGATCAAAATATGGTGCTTGAACCGGCACTAGCTTCAGTTGGCAAGGCCACTGTTGTAATTGAGAATTTGCTTCTCCCGGATCTGCCGGTGTTTTTTGATGCGTGTTGTTTGAAAAAGGCTTGCTGTTCATAACCGGTTCACGTTTAAGCGCACGGGCATGAGTTCCAGGGCAGCCGCAGGGCAGTTTATCTTCATTTTTGTTTTTGACATCTGTTTGTTTTTCTTTTTCAGCTTTTTCTTTAATTTCAAGATCTGCAGGAGACCCTGGGGCAGGCATTAAAAATGGATCAGCTTTTCTTTTCCGGATAGTGATAGCTCCTGTTGGGCAGGCTGGCAAGCATGCTCCCAAGCCATCGCAGTATGTTTCAGAAATAAGTTTTGCTTTGCCGTCTACCATTGCAAGTGCTCCTTCATGGCAACCGCTTATGCATAATCCGCAACCATTACATTTTTCTTCATCAATATGTATAATATCTCTTTCCATCTATATTCCCTCGTTTCTATTTATTAACTTGTTCGACATGTCCAAGTGTACTATAATAAAATCATCATTTATGTAGCTGTGGCTACCAAATTGCACTGATAAGGATGGCAAAAGCAAATGCATCAAAAATGGATTGAACAAATGAAGGCAACCGGACTTTTTTTCGGTTTATCCGATCAAGAAATAATTGGTTTGTTACCTTGCTTTAAAGCAAATGAAGTTTCTTACGGGAAAGGGGATATAATGTTTCAGGCTGGCGATAGCCAGTCAGCTATAGGAATAGTTGTAGAGGGCGAAGTGCATATTCAAAAAGAAGATTACGCAGGCAATAGATTATTAATAAATATTGTAACTGCAGGGAATATGTTTGGTGAAGTATCTGCATTTGCAAATACCGGACGCTGGGCAAATACCGTAATTGCCGGACTCGATAGTACAATTGTTTTTATTCAAATTGAGCATATAAGTAAACCTTGCAGTCATATTTGTCAGGCTCATCGGTTTTTGATAGAAAATATGCTGAAAATAGTAGCGCAAAAAGCTTTGATTATGAATTCCAGAATCAATTATCTTAAGTTAAAAGGTATGAGAGAAAAACTGGCTACATTTTTGCTGGAACAGAGTTTTAGAAGTGGTAAACATACTTTTGATATACAAATGAACAGAGAGTCTCTTGCTGATTTTCTCAATGTGTCCAGGCCGTCAATGTCCAGAGAACTAGGGCGCCTGAGAAATGAGGGTGTTATTGATTTTTATAAATCTTCTTTTGTAATAAAAAATATTAAAGCTCTTCAGAAAATGATATGACAAAAAATTTGCAATACAGTTGTTTTAGATGGATTCAAAGGCTAGAATATAAGAATAAAGGAGGTTTTTCAAATGGAAGAAAATAATATTATGCTAATTAAAGTAAATCACAGATTGCATCAGGCGGAAGCTTTACAAAAAGTTTTTTCAGAATATGGTTGCAGTATAAAAACAAGATTAGGATTGCATGAGGCAGGTGATGTCTGTGCAAATGATGGACTTATTATACTTCAGCTGGTCAGCGGTCAATCAGATCTCGAAAGATTTGAGAAGCGTTTGAATGAGCTAGAAGGAGTAACCGCTAAACTGGTAAAAATCTAATTGCCGGATAAACGTCATGAATTTGAGTTGCAGATTTATTATCTTAAAAAGAAATTGAACTGGATTGGAAAACATAAATGAGAGATGAGAGATTAGACAGATTGGCAGATGTTCTGCTGGAACATTCATTGAGATTGGAAGCCGGTGATGTTGTTCAGGTTAGAGCTGCTGTAGAGTCAAAACCATTGGTAAAGGCCCTTTTCAGACGAGCTTCTGAATTGGGTCTGTTTTTACTTGTTCAATGGCTGGATGAGGAAATCTCCCGGCTTAATTATGAATTGCTTTCTGCAAAGAAGGATAAAGCTGAGAATTTTCTGAAACTGACAAATAAATGGGAATTACAGCGAAGCGAAGATATAAAAGCATATCTTACTATAAGAGCAGAAGTGAATGATCAGGAGCTCAACGGTATTTCTGCCGGAATTCTTCAAATGGCAGGTGCTGCTTCCAGAGAAGTTTCCGACCGTATTATTAATGAGAGACAATGGGCACTTTTTTACTGGCCGACCAGAGGACAGGCACAAAGGGCAGGGATGCCTTTTGACAAGTGGTTTGATCATGCGATGGCAGTATCTATAATTGATTACAAGAAATTGCATCAAGCAGAACTTAAACTGGCTGCTTTGATAGAACAAACGAATTCTGTTCGTATAGTAGCACCAGAAACAGAATTAACATTTTCTGTAAAAGGAATGCCTGCCGTTTGCTGTTACGGTCGTAGAAACGTGCCAGATGGCGAAGTTTATACCGCTCCTGTTATAGATTCAGTGGAGGGGCAAATAACATATAATGTGCCTTCAAATCAATGGGGACATACTTTCGAAAAAATAAAGCTCAAATTTGAAAAAGGAAAAATAATAGAATGTAATTGTTCCAGCAATTCAGATCTTCTAAATGATATTTTTAATAGTGATGAAGGTGCTCGTTATATTGGTGAATTTTCTTTTGGAGTAAATCCTAGGCTTACTGAACCAATGGGAAGTACTCTATTTGATGAAAAAATTACGGGATCAATTCATTTTACGCCAGGCAGAGCCTATGCTAAAGCAGATAATGGGAACAGATCATCACTGCATTGGGATTTAATTCAGATTCAGCGTCCTGAGTACGGCGGTGGAGAAATTTATTTTGACGGTAAGCTTATCCGCAAAGATGGTTTATTTGTTCTGCCTGAACTTCAAGAATTAAATCCTGGCGGTTTTGACTGAATACTCAACATAGAGTATAAGTATTGGAAAAGAGAAGGTACTTGACCAGTTTATATAAATTTACTAATATTTGATAATGATCTGAAATAGGAGGAGCAAGATGCTTGATATTAATCTGATCAGACAAACGCCTGATTTAATACGTGAAAAATTGGCTAAAAGAGGATATGAGGCTGATTTTAGTGAGTTTTTAGAAATTGATAGTAAAAGACGTGAACTTATAAGCAAGACAGAACAGCTTAAAGCTGAGAAAAACCGGGCTTCTGCGGAAATACCAAGGTTGAAAAAAGACGGCAAGGATATTTCTGACATAATGGCAAGAATGAAAGAAGTTGCGGACGCAGTAAAAATCATTGATGAACAACTTGCCGATCTGAATACAAAACAGCAAAGTTTTTTAGCGGCTTTGCCGAATCTTCCTGACGATAATATCGCTGCCGGAGGCAAAGAAAACAATAAAGTGATTAAAGTATTTGGTCAAAAACCTGAATTTAGCTTTGCACCACGTCATCATGTTGATCTGGTTGAGCAACTTGGTATTATTGACTATACGCGTGGTGCCAAACTTGGTGGAAGCGGTTTCTGGGTATATCGCAAGCAAGGTGCATTGCTGGAATGGGCTTTGCTTAACTACTTTATTCAGGAACACTTAAAAGATGGTTATGAAATGATGCTTCCTCCGCATATTCTTACATATCAGTGTGGATACACCGCGGGTCAATTTCCCAAATTTAAGGACGATGTTTTCCAGTTGAAAAATGATGATAGCGATGATTTTACCCATTTTATTTTACCTACTGCAGAAACTGCATTGGTAAATCTGCATCGTGATGAAATTCTTTCAGAAGCAGAGATGCCAAAAAAATATTTTGCCTATACTCCTTGCTATCGTAAGGAAGCAGGAAGCTATAGAGCAGAAGAACGGGGAATGATACGTGGACATCAGTTCAATAAGATTGAAATGTTCCAGTATGCTTTGCCTGAACAGTCAGATCAAGCTCTGGAAGAGCTTGTAGGTAAAGCTGCCAGATTAGTCGAAGGACTGGGATTACATCATAGAATAAGTGAACTGGCAGCCGGTGATTGTAGTGCATCTATGACTAAAACGTATGATATCGAAGTTTGGATACCAAGCATGAACGACTACAAAGAAGTTAGTTCCGCTTCGAATGCCGGTGATTATCAGGCTAGAAGAGGCAATATGAAATTCCGCCGCCAATCAACAAATAAGTTAGAGTTTCTACATACCTTAAATGCATCAGGTCTGGCGACAAGTCGAATTTTGCCGGCTCTTGTAGAGCATTATCAACAAGAAGATGGAAGTGTAGTTATACCTGAGGTTCTACGTCCCTGGATGAATGGGCTGGAAAAGATAAGTTATAAAGAGTGATTGTTACGCGACCGGAGGTTTTATTTCTGTTAAAATAAGGTAAACAGATCATGATTGGCAGAAATAGGAAACTTCAGAGCTAAAATGAAAGGGGTAATGACTATGCTGGTACGAAATTGTGCAGGTGGGGTTGTTTTTAACAATGATAAAGTGCTGCTTCTTATGAACGAGAAACAGGAATGGGTTTTTCCCAAGGGTGTCATGCGAACTGGCGATTTTCCTGATGAAGTTGCCGTTAAAAGAGTCCTGGTAGAAGCTGGCGTGAAGGCACGTATAATATCAGCGGCAGGCCGCACAAATTATGAATTTTATTCGATTTCAAGACAACGCCCGGTTGCAAATAAGATAGTTTGGTATATTATGACTACTGATGACGATGCAGTTACCCCTAACAATGTGCAGAATTTTTCTGACGGTGGCTTTTTTACAGTTGAAGAGGCTATTGAGAAGGTAACATATAGCCAGGATAAATCTTTGTTGATGTTGTCCTATCAAAAATACAAGGAGCTTGTATAGTAATCTGATGCGAAAGTCTTATTGTACGGTCAAACACGAGGCACGTATAGAGATTGAAGAAAAGAAATCTACTTTTATAGGATATTGTCAGCCGCTGGCTGATGAGCAGCAGGCTAATCTATTTGTCAGTGGCATTCGGGAAAAACATCCGGATGCCACTCATCATGTGTATGCATGGATATTAGGCGGTCAGGTTAAACTGCAGAAATATTCAGATGATGGTGAGCCTCAAGGAACTGCAGGTATTCCTGTGCTTGACGTTATGAGAAAGGCAGGAATTGAAGATCTTGGACTAGTAATAGTTCGTTATTTTGGTGGAGTATTATTAGGTGGCGGTGGACTGGTACGAGCTTATAGCAAAACCGCTTCTCTAGCTCTTGAAAAAGCTGAACCGGTAATAATGCAATTATGTTGCAGATATAAAGTTACTGTACCTTACCATGATTATGAGCGTTTGAAATTTCATCTTTCGCAAGGGGACTTTTGGCAAGGAGAAACAAAGTATTCGCTTGATGTTGAAATGTTGGTTGGTGCGATCCCTGATAAAGTGGAAGAGTTAATAAAAATATGTAAAGATCAGACTGCTGGCGTTGCTTTGATAGAAGAAGCTGAGCCGTCCTATGTTCCTTTGCCTCCTCCTGATCCGCCGCTAAGCATTTAATTATAATAATAGTTGGAGTTTTTAGCAGATTCGACTTCTGGTTGATTGTTGTGAAGATGCTGTTTATCAAATACATTTAACGGTGATGCCGTATTGTCGTGGAGGTACATATGTCAGGTCATTCAAAGTGGAGTAATATAAAACATAAAAAAGGAGCAGCGGATGCTCAAAGAGGTGCTATATTTACAAAAATAGGCAGAGAAATCCAGGTTGCAGTTAAAAATGGCGGTCCTGATCCGGAGTCTAATAGCAGGCTTAAAGATGCTATTGCAAAAGCCAAAGCAAATAATATGCCAAATGATAATGTTCAAAGAAGCATTAAAAAGGCTTCAGGTCTAAATGATACTGAAAATTATGAAGAAATATTGTATGAAGGATACGGTCCTGGCGGTATTGCAGTAATGGTCAGAACTTTGACTGATAACAGAAACAGAACTGCCGGTGATATAAGACATCTATTTGATAAATTTGGTGGCAATATGGGTACAAATGGCTGTGTTTCATTCCAGTTTGAAGAAAAGGGAGTTTTGATACTTGATAGAGAAGAGTTTCCTGAAATAGATGAAGAAACAATTATGATGGCTGCTTTGGAAGTTGGAGCTGAAGATATTTCTGTAAATGATGATTCGTTCGAGATTATTGTCTTACCTGAAAATTATCAACAAGTAAAACAGCAGATGATTGAACAGGGATATGTTTTTGCGGATATGTCTTTGGGACCGGTGCCTACTGTATGGGCAAAAGTTGATGATTTGGAAATTATTGAAAAAATGAAAAAAATGGTTGAAAAAATGGAAGAGCTAGACGACGTTCAAGAAGTCATTCATAATTGGGAATGCGATTGAATAAGATTTTTAAAACATTTACTTTGTTTTGATTAAGGAAGGTGTTCAATATGGCTTTGCTTTTCGATAAAAGAAAAAAGCCGGCAGATAAAAGTCAGCCGCCTTCTTCGGATAGTGTTAATGAACAGACAGGACCGTTCAAAACTCTTGGCAGAATATCTGATGTGGTAAATAAAACTGTTGCAGATCGTAATCAGATGAGCGAAGAAAAAACACGAGAGGCTTTGCGAGAGGTTTTATCTGGCATAGCTGTGATTGCGTTTATTGGCCCTAGTGGAACAGGGAAAAGTACGAGAGCTGTTTCTGTTGCACGTAAGCATCAGATAGCCTGGCTTATAGATGACGGACTATTAATAAATGGCAGCAGAATAGTTGCGGGAACATCTGCTAAAAAAGCAAAATCAAAGTTAGAATCTGTCAGACAAGCTCTTTTTGCTGACGAAACCAGAGCTGCTGTTATGAGAAGAGCACTAGCCGAGCATTGTCCTACGACTTTGATGATACTTGGAACTTCTGATGGGATGTTAACAAAAATATGCAATAACCTTTGGTTGCCTCAACCTGCTATGCTTATCAGAATTGAAGATATAAGCAGTGAAGAAGAAATGCGTCAGGCAAAACAAACCCGATTATCTGAAGGGAAGCACACCATACCGGTTCCCAGCATGGAGATAAAGCATGAATTTTCTGGTTATTTTGCTGATCCTATTTCAAAATTGCGTAAACGCTGGGATAGGGATAGGGGTATAGCACCTGTCGCACCTGATTCTGAAAGAACTGTTGTAAGACCTACTTTCTCAGGTTTGGGAAGTTATTCAATTTCTGATGAAGCTATGCGCATGATGATTGAACTGATTCTGCGCAGAATCAGGGGTGTGGCTGGTTTGGTAGACTTCAAAACGACAACTGAAGTTTATGGTGCTGTTTTTACTTTGGATTTATCTCTTTATTATGGATATAATGCGCAAATGATACTTCAGGAGGTTCAACAAAAAGTAAGCCATATGGTTGAGGAATATACTTCTGTTAATGTTATGGCGGTCAACGTTAGAGCAAGAAGAGTAATACACCAAAGTTGATTACATAAATTATGATCGAAATTAATTTTGATTGATTTGTGAAAAACTGGAGGTTTTTGTGAAAGAAAAAATATATACTATCCCTGTAAATGATGCTTATTTGTCTGATGCGGCTTGTCCGCTTTGCCAGTTAGAACATACAACAGAGCAGTCTTTGCTTGATTATTATCTGGGAGCTGCTATTATGGAACCCGATGTTAGGGTTGAAACTAATAAGAAAGGTTTTTGTTGTAATCATTGGGGACTTTTATACAAAAGAGAAGATAATCGTTTGGGATTAGGTCTGCTTCTTCATACGCATGTTGAGGATTTATGTAATGATTTAAATTCTGAGTTGACTGCAACAGTGCCTGGAGTTCGTAAAAATATATTTTCCGGAAAAGATAAAAATTATAAACAGAAACTTGAAACTATGGCAACTAAGATAGAATCAAGAACTAAAAGCTGTATAATTTGTGAAAGAATCAAATATACCATGGAAAGATATCTGGATGTAATTTTTCATCAATTTTTCCATGAGCCGGCTTTCAAACAATATTTCGAAAGTAAAAAAGGGTACTGCCTTCCACATCTTGCTATGTTGCTGAAAGAGGCTTCTCAAAAACTTAATCAGGAAGAGGCGTCAGTTTTTCTAAATGTTCTGGCTTGTCAGCAAAATGAGTCTTTAGAAACTTTGCGCGACGATGTTGAATGGTTTACTTTGAAATTTGATTATAGAAATACCAAAGCTGATTGGAAAAACAGTAAAGATGCTCTTCCTCGTGCAATAGATAAAATTAGCGGTAAAGTAAAAGATTAGTGCAACCAATATATTCGCATATAATGGGGGTGAAAAACATTGATGAATCTTGAAAACAGCCAGACAATAACTGATGTTGATGCTTCTTCCATGACCAATGCAATGCTTGAAGCTGTTAGTAAGAATGAACATAATCTGGTAATTGTGTTTAGGCAAGACCAGTTAGGTAGCGGAAACCGGGAATTGGGCAGGGGTTTAATCAGGCCATATCTGGAGGCTTTGCTGCGACTGCCTTTGCCGCCACAGACTTTCATTTTTTATAATTCTGCGGCCTATCTGGTTGTGAAACAATCTCCTGTTGTAAATTTGCTCAAGGAGCTTCAGAATAAAGGTTCAGAGATTCTTGTCTGTAATATCAGTCTGCAACATTTAGGACTTATTAGTCAAATGGAAGTAGGAGAAATAAGCACACAAGAAATTCTGCTGGAAAAACAGTTGAAAGCAGATAAAATACTTTGGCCCTAGGATTGCCAGCCTCCAACTTGATCCACAAATACTCTTGCCAGCTTTGGATCAAATTGAATTCCGGCATTTTTTATTATTTCATGACAGGCAAAAAACGTTGATTCTGCACATCGATATGGGCGATCGCTTGTTATGGCGTCATAACAGTCAGCTATGGAAACAATTCTTGCACCAAGAGGAATTTGATCTCCTTGAAGTTGTCGAGGATATCCTTTTCCATCCCAGCGTTCATGATGACTTAAAACACTATCCGCCATATCTGCCAGATCATGTACTGTGCTTAAAATTCTAAAACCGATTTCAGGGTGCCTTTTTATTTCTTTATACTCGTATTCGCTGAGTGGTCCGCACTTATCAAGTACAGAATCGCTGATCGCAATTTTGCCAATGTCATGCATCATTCCAATTGTTTTGAACTCTTTCAGAAGACTATCTTCGCAGCCAATAGATTGACCAAGCTTTTCACAAAGCCAGCCAACTCTTCTTGAATGTTTTTCTTCTCTGGGATGAGTTTCGTTTAGTGTCTGAACAATTGTATGTATTCTCTTGCCTCGTACGCTTGGGCTTTCAAAAAGTTTGCGTCTATACATTCGGTTTTCGGCCTGAGTATATACAAGATTAAAAGAAGTATCTGGAGATGTTTTCGTTTCCCAGCCAAAGGAAATTGATAAACCTACGGATTTCAATTCTATAGAAGAACATAACTGACGCATTGCTTTGACTCGTTTTTGTGCTGCAGTCTGATCTGTGTAAGGCATTAATATAACAAACTCATCACCGCCTAGTCTTGCTGCAATATCGTTTTTTCTGCACTGGGATTTTATAACATCGGCGGCACTACACAACATTTCATCACCAAAAGCATGGCCGAATGCGTCATTTATTTGTTTGAAGCCGTTTGCATCAGCCATTACGATTGTTAAAGGCAGAAATTCAGGATTGTCGTAAGTTTTTATCATTTTTTCAAAATGTTTTCTGTTAAAAAGCCCTGTTAATTGATCATATTTATTTAAATACTCGATGGTTTTTAAGGCAGAATCAAGTTTCTTTTGTTCCTCTTTAATTGTCTGTTCATAAAACTGTTGTTTATTTAAATCTTCAATATAATCGCTATATTTGATTGCAATTATTCCAGAATAAATTGTTAACAAGTCAAGTTGTTCGTTGGAAGGTTCTTCATTCATAATTAGCCATATTTGACCATGGTTTCTTTGGTTGCCTACTAGATTAATGTTAAGCAAAAAAAATCCTTTTGCCATCTGAGATATTGTTGATAAATTATTTTCGTATTTATCAGAGGTGCTTATATTATCAAGAAATGCTTTCGCATCAATATAGGTGTTTATCAAATTATTTTCAGGGCTGCTAAAAACTTTTGCCTTGTATGTATAACCTTTCTTAGCTATTTTTAATAGTTCTTCAAACAAAACGTAACTGATATTATTGGCTTTGGCGCCTGTTTGTATATTTTTTTCAGTTTCTGAATCATTCAAATAAGCTGCTAAATAGAAATTATTATCAGCAGTAATAATATTGTCGTTTCTGGCAAGATTTAATATAACTGATCGGACTCCGGGAATATTACTTAATATTTTCAAAAAAAATTCTTTAGAAAAATCTGTACAGTAATTTCTTTGCCAGCTTAAAATATCTTTAGCCAAGTTTGCTATTTGCATCTCGATATCCGTACAATGCTTTATATTTTCTTTGGAAACGCCACGATAATTTGACATAATGCCTCCCTGATAAAGTACTTATAACCGCTTATATCATTACAGGTTAAACAATGTCAAATTAAGTTTATAGTGACAAGATATTGCGGGTTTGTTACATAAGTCCTTGTATCGACAATTTATGATACTTATAATTGAAACAGTAAGGAGGAGGCAGAGAATAAATATTTATTTAAAGGTGGTTTTAGGATTCTCTGTCGAATGAAGATAATATGAAAACAACAGATTGTTTGATGACTATTTTTGGAGCTACAGGTGATCTTACACACCGTAAGTTGATTCCTGCCTTGTATCAGCTTTATTTGCAGTCTTACCTCCCACAAAAATTTAACATTCTGGCAATCGGCAGACGTGATAAAACAACTAATCAATTCCGCAATGATTTGAAAACTTCAATTATAAAATATATCAAAAAAACATTGGATGAAAAGCTCTGGACTGAATTCGAAAAAAAGATCGAATATATGCGAATGGATTTTCAGAATTCTCAGGAATATGAATTGCTGGCAAAAAAAATTAATTCGCAACGTGTTAAAGGGTTTTATGCTCGTAATAGTTTGTTTTATCTGGCTGTAGCTCCCGAATTTTTCGGATCAATAGTTCTTGACTTAAAAAAAGCGGGACTTATAGAACCTTGTGATGATTCTGACAATTCGCAAAATTTCTGGCAGCGGCTTGTTATAGAAAAACCTTTTGGCAAAGATTTGAAAAGTGCCACTGAGCTTAATGAAGTGATAACAAGTGTTATACCAGAAAAGAACATATATCGTATTGATCATTATCTTGCTAAAGAAATGATTCAGAATATTACTATGCTAAGAAGAGAAAATGCAATTTTTGAACCAATCTGGAATAAAAAATATATTGATAATATACAGATAAGTGTTCTTGAACATGAAGGTGTAGGAAGCAGAGCTGGATATTATGACAGAACAGGTGCACTAAAAGATATGATTCAAAATCATCTTCTGCAGATTGTTGCTATTCTGGCCATGGATTTACCCTTGAAAACAGATTCCTGGTCAGTTCATAATGAGAAGGTAAAACTATTAGAATCATTACATAACCAGATAAGTGAGAATGTAATTCAGCCTGTTATTACTGGTCAATATGAGAGCTATATCTCCGAAAATGGCGTAGAAAAAAACTCTGTTACAGAAACTTTCGTAGCATTGAAACTGACCCTTGATAATGAAAGATGGCAAGGGGTTCCTTTTTATCTTGTTACTGGGAAAAAAATGGCCGAGAAAGCCGCTCTGGTTACAGTTGAATTCAAAAAACCTTCAACTGCTTCGGAAATAGAGGCTTCGCCTAATTTGCTTCAGATAGGCATACAACCACGTGAAGGAATTCACTTGAAATTAAATACAAAAAAGCCTACAGTAATAGATGAAATGACTGTGGCAGAAATGGAGTATTGCCAAAGCTGCCAATATAATTTTAATACGCCCGATTCATATGAAAAATTACTGATGGATGTAATTATTGGAGATTCAACACGTTTTACTCGCTGGGATGAACTTGTACTGTCTTGGAGTCTAACGGATGAAATAGCCAAATACTGTGAAACCCATCCTGTTTTAGAAAAATATCCTGATTATTCCTGTGGACCTCAGGGAGCTATTAAAATGATTAGAAAAGATAAACGAAGATGGTGGCATCTGGCAGAAGGAGGAGATGCTCCTGAATCTTATTCTTGCAAAACAGCTGACTTTGAGGATTAGATTAAAATAGAATGCAATCTGATGCTGACATTAATCGCAAAAGAGGACAAGGAGGCCACAATGATCATACATGATATAACAATGACAATAAGAGAGAATATGCAGGTATACAAAAATAAATCTGAGAAAAAACCTGTTTTAGAAATTACAAGAGATTTTGATAATTCTGCAGCAAGAGAAAGCCGAATATGCATGGATATGCATACAGGCACTCATCTGGATATGCCCTTGCATTTTATTCCTGGAGGCAGTACAGTGGATCGGCTTGATCTGACAAGGGTTGTTACTCCTTGCAGAGTCATTGATCTGAGTTATATTGAACAGGCAATAACTGCGGAAGATTTAAAAGACCATAATCTATTGCCTGACGAAACTATATTGTTGAAAACCAGAAATTCGCAGACGGATGTGTTTGATCCGCAGTTCGTATATCTGGCATCAGATGGGGCAGATTTTCTTGTTGAAAGCGGTATTCAATGTGTCGGTATCGATGGTTTGGGTATTGAGCGTTCTCAACCTGAGTATAGCACGCATAAAACGCTGCTGCGTGCTGATATAATAATCTTGGAAGGTCTGAGGTTGCAAGATATATCACAAGGATACTATCTTCTTGTGGCAGTACCTTTGAAAATTGCCGGAGCCGAAGCTTCACCCGTTAGAGCTATGCTCATAGAGAGAGATAATCCTGGCAAGGAGGATTGTGAAAAGCCGCTGATTTCATTATAAAAAGGCTGTCCACTAAAGTGAACAGCCTTTCCGGTAACTTGTTATGTATTAAGTGAACTGATTATTTGATATCTCTGCGGTTAAAAGAATCAAGTGCAGTATATATCAAACAGATAAAAAGAACAGTCAGATAAATTAAGGAAAAAGTCAAGGTTGGTACATTTTGACTTGTCATGCCATAAAGGTTATAACCAAGGTTGGCGACCTGATTCTTGAATGGGAAAAATTGATCAATTAAACCAAGGTTGCCAAATGGCAGGAATTTTATCCACTCTGCAGGTGGTAAAAACATAATTATTTGTTTGGCGATGCTGTGTCCAAAGTAGGAAGCCATTGAAATTCCTACAGCTGCGGCAGTGTTACGTGTTATTACTGATAGCATCAGTGCAAAGGCCATAAAAATAACTATATCTATAAATCTTACGAATAGCTCTGCCAGAAGGAAAATTGGAAAAGATATTGAAGAAGCAAGACCATTATTGGCAAAAACATAATTTTGGGCACTGCTAAAACCAAAAAACACTCCATGACCTATCAATGTTGTAAAATAGATGATTAATACTGATAGTAAACCGACTGTGAGTAGTGATAATACTTTTGCTGTAAAAATTTTCCAACGTCTTACAGGCGAAATTATAAGAGATTTAATAGATCCTGTAGCTATTTCTTGAGAAATAGATCCGCCGGCAAGAATCAACATCATCATGATGACCATGAAACTGCCAAAACTTATCATTGAATCAATAGCAGAGCTGCTATAAGAGTTTGAGTCTTCAAAAACAAGCATATTGTTTTCGATTTTATAAAGTAAAACTGCCAACTGATTTTCCATCTCGTCATAGCTGTCGGGAGTAAGCGGTTTTATCCCCTCGTAGCTTGTATAATCGACACCTTCATTTAGGGAACGTTCCATATTCTCGAACTGGGAAAGAACGTTATTTACTTGATAACCGATTGTTGGATCATCGATACCTCCTGAAGAGTCAATAACATACCAAAGATTTAATTTTTTTATTCCTGCTTCTTTATCAGAGGGGCTCAAAGTAGGATCATCTGATAGTAATTTTTTTTCTAGATTTATATAGGCGGTGAAATCTTTTGTCTTAATTATTTCTCTATAATCAGAAATAATATTATTAAGACGTTGGTTTTCTTCCGAAATCGAAGTGCTATCAGCAGATTGATCGGCTGATACCTTTAGATTTGCCAGTTGATACTGTAAGTTGCTGATGCTATAGAGCGTATCGATTAAAAAGTTATCACTTGAAAAAAGCATTATATTTTCGTCGATTGCTGTTTGATACATCTCTATTTGACTCTCGAAGTCTGCCAGATCAAGGCTTAATGTATTATAATGCAGAGGATCGGTTTCTTTATCAATAGCAGCAAGTTCGGCTTTGATTTTCTCAGCTTCGCTGATAGATTCCTCTTTTGCTCTATTCATTTCTTCAAGAACCCACTCTTTGTCAGCTTCATACCAATTATTCTGAGAAATAAATGTTTCCTGAAATCTCATTAAGCCGCCCAATGCGATTATTCCTACGATCATTATTATTAACATTATGAGAATGCTTGGCTTTTTGGAAATTTTAATAATCTCATTTACATACAATGCTTTTATCTTACTCAATTGTCATTCCTCCACCTGTAACCTGAAGGAATGCGTCCTCCAGAGATGATTCCAGCTTGCTTATACCGTATAATTCGATTCCTTTTAGTGCAAGTAACCGAATCACAGCCGGGATTTTGCTTTCTTCAATAACAAAATCAATACTTGAATTAGTGTTTGACTTGATATTTTCCGTATAAACCGGAGTTAGAATCTCAATAGCCTGTGCAATTTGATTTGTCAAAATTCTATAATTAGTTGAAGAACCACTTATTCCAGTTAACTCAGCAACTGTTTTCACATCCAGAATGCGTCCCTTGTGAATTATGGCGGCGCGATCGCATAAAAGCTGCATTTCGCTTAATAAATGACTGGACACAACAACCGCTACATTGTCTTCATAAGCCAAGCGCTTTAATATATCCCGCAGTTCCCGAATTCCTGCCGGATCCAATCCGTTTGTTGGTTCATCCAGAATGAGCAATTGAGGTTTATGAAGCAGAGATTGTGCTAGTCCGATTCTCTGTTTCATTCCTAAGGAATATTTCTTTACTTTTTCGTTCAGTCTGTCTTGCATTCCTACCATTGTGGCTACTTCTTCAATTCTGCCTTTGTTTATATTATTATGAAGTCTGGCATACATTTGCAAATTTATTTTGCCCGATAAATCTTGATATAGTTCAGGATTTTCAACAATTCCTCCAAGAGATGACATTGCTTTTTCATAGTCTTTTTTTAGATTAAAGCCGTTTATTATAATATCGCCGCTGTCTATACTCAAAAACCCCATAATCATCTTTAGTGTCGTTGTTTTGCCTGCTCCGTTAGGGCCAAGAAATCCAAATACTTCGCCCGGTTTAACGTCAAAACTTATATCATCAATAATTTTTTTTCTACCAAATGATTTTTCCAGATTATTAATCTGTAGTACTGATTCCATAATATACCTCTTTTTGTGTTCAGGTTTTACTGACGCTTTTGACCTTTATTTAATATGTTTTAAAGTATATAAATTAAAAAGTTGCGTAGTTTGATTCATATGGCTCATGAAGACTAGCATAAACTACTTTCCAGGTTCCATTACTTTTTTGTAATACCATAGTATCTTGTGTTTGATTAACTATTCTGCTGTCTCCGCTTGCTGAACCTGTATCGGCTTTTCGTTCTACTACTGACTGCGTATTAAAAACAACAGTGACCTCATTGCCGCTAAAACTGAAAGATTCGAATTTGCTGATTTGTTTTTCATACTCTTTGATTCTATACCAACCTTCTGTTTGAGATAGAATGGTAGATTTTATTCTATCTGTGGCAAGTGTTCGTATTCTTTCGTTATCGATGTAGTATGGACTTATTTTTTCCATCATTTGAGAAATGAAATCTTCAGCTTCAGTTTCTGGCATGATCTCACTATTGCTTCTGTAAGGCTCTGGCAATACAGAGTATTTGATTTCTTGTTCCACATAATTTTGGCATATTTCTTTGATTATAGGTTTTTCTCTTGCGTGAATTGCAGAGGTTGTAACTAAATAAATAATTACAGCAATGATAACTACGGATGTAAGAATTGCCCCCCTGTTTAGTTTTTTGAGAAATTTCTTCATACTAACTTTTGCAGGATCTTAATTATTGTCATATCCTGCCGCCTCCTTGTCTTTAGTGCTGATAATTTTTTTTATCTGTTTTTGAAACAGGGAATTTACCCATTGTATATAAGGATATCATAACAGCATTATTATAAATGTATGGTTACAGTAAAATGTTATAATTTCGAGCATTAAAGGATTTTTGTTTGAAATGAAGGAAATACACGTGTTTACTTTCAAAAAAACACAGTCTGGAGAGGTGGTTGTCCTTCTTTTAAGCCTTTTGTTGGATTTGTTCAAAAAAAGACTTGGCACAAAATGAAATTTGTACAAATAAAACTTGCAAAAAGGTATTGACGATAATCATGATATAAATTACAATGTTACCAAGCTTAGAGTGATTGCTGAAGCGAAGAAGCAAAGCTGATGTATCTGAACAACAAGGAGGTTATGGTATGAAGAAATTAGAGATTATCATCAAGCCGGAAAAGCTTGAAGAGGTCAAGTCTATTTTGCACCAGTGTGGTGTTACCGGACTTATGATTACTCATATTATGGGATATGGTAATCAGAGAGGGTTTACTCAAATGTACAGAGGTACTGAGTTCGAAGTAAATCTTTTGCCTAAAATGAAAGTTGAGACAGTAGTATCGGATGATAAGGTTTCCTGTATCATTGATAATGTTCGCGGTGTAGTAGCGAGTGGTGCTCCTGGAGATGGTAAGATTTTTGTTTATGCGGTAGAGGATGCTATCAGACTCAGAACAGGTGAATCTGGAGGCGGAGCTCTGTAAATTAAGTTAAAACTTTAAATGTTTAGAAGTTTATGAGGGCAGTTTTGCCGGTTTTGAGAATTTCTTTTGTTTATTTGGTTTTTTGTTATCGAAGGTGATGACTTGGTGCATCTCCTTTTTTTGTATTTAAAAAGAGGTGAAAGTTATGGAATTATCTCAGTATTTAAACATTGTCTGGGTCATGTTGGGATCTGTTTTGGTCTTCTTTATGCAGGCTGGATTTGCTATGGTTGAGACGGGTTTCACCCGTGCTAAAAACGCTAGTAATATTATCATGAAAAATGTTATGGACTTTACACTTGGTTCGATCGCTTTTTATCTGATTGGTTTCAGTATAATGTTTGGTGATTCAATTGGTGGTTTGTTTGGCGGAACAGGTTTTTTTAGTCCTGAAAAATTAGGTTTAACTGTTTTTGCGGAACTTACCCCGCCGGTATTTATTTTCTTTCAGACCGTTTTTTGTGCTACGGCAGCCACAATAGTTTCTGGTGCAGTTGCAGAAAGAACGAAATTCTTCCCTTACTTGATTTTCAGTGCTGTTATAAGCATGGTTATATACCCTGTTGTTGGTCACTGGATATGGGGAGACGGTTGGCTCGGAGAAATGGGATTTGTTGATTTTGCCGGATCTACAGTTGTTCACTCAGTAGGTGGCTGGGCTGCTCTGGTAGGGGCATTTATGGTTGGACCTCGTATAGGCAAATATGTTAAAGGCAAAGTAAATGCTTTACCGGGTCATAATATTACACTTGGTGCTCTGGGCGTATTTATCCTCTGGTTGTGCTGGTTTGGCTTCAATGCAGGTAGCACTCTGGAAGCAAACGGAGAACTTGGTCATATTGCTATGACAACCAATCTTGCTGCTTGTGCAGCTGCATTTACTACAATGGCAATAACCTGGATTCGTTATGGTAAACCTGATGTAAGTATGACTTTGAATGGAGTTCTAGCAGGGTTGGTTGCAATCACAGCTGGCTGTCAGGTAGTTACTATTAAAGGTTCACTGGCAATTGGTGTGGTAGCAGGATTCCTGATTGTATTTGGAATTGAGTTTATTGATAAAGTTCTGAAAGTTGATGATCCTGTTGGTGCAGTTGGTGTTCACTGTCTTAATGGTGTAGCCGGTACCCTGATGGTTGGTTTGTTTGCTAACTATATGCCAGGAACAGAAGATGCTGTTATAGGGTTGTTCTACGGTGGCGGAGCTTCCCTGCTGGGAATACAGGCGATTGGTGTTGTTGCAGTAGCAGCATGGACAATGGCCGCATCATTTGTACTCTTTGGTGTACTCAAAAAGACAATCGGTCTTCGTGTCAGCGAACAGGAAGAAACAGTCGGTTTGGATTTACATGAACATAATACACAGGCATATGCAGACTTCATGGTCAAATAAGAAAAAATCAGGTATAGCTTGATGAATGATCACTCTTCTTATATTGACCAGTCTAAATAGTCTATAGAACTGCGATCCCTCACGGTGCTATGGACAACATACCAGAAAAGAAAGCTTCTCGAGATGGTCCCCCATTAAGGAAGCTTTCTTTTTGGTTTAAATGCCGGCAAGCAATAGATTTTGAGTTTTTATGTCTGAAAATAATGTTGCTTGATTATTTTTTAGAATGCTAACTTGGATTATATTTTCCCATTTGCTCCATTCAGGCAGCAGTCTGGCAAGTTGATTATCCATGCTGCAAAAAAAGTCTGGGTGATAATATGTGTCATTAAGGTGAGACATAACTGCCATATAAAAAATGTCCGCTTCTATCAGATCAAGAAAAAAATGACTGCCAAAGGAAATCTCAGGCATCATTCCTGCTGTTTCAAAGGCGATTTCAGCCAAAGCGCTAATATGGTTGATTTCTGAAAATTTAACTGGTATTCCCAATGAAGGCGTTGTTGTACCCCATCGTCCAGGACCCATCAAAAGGATGGACGAATTGTAATCTGTTGATAATTTTTGATTAAGATATCCTATTATACGGGCTACCTGATGTCTTTCCTGCTCGTTTAAATTTACATATTCTTCTGGTTTTATATAAATAATCGTATTCAGATTAATGCATACATTTCCACCCATGAAATGTCCTTTGCTTTTTAGTATAATATTTTTCTTTTCGATATTTTCAGGGAATTCTACTGCCGGGCCGATTCTTCTTGTCTGAAGCGGACGGCATTGCAGAAGATTGATAAGATTATGTCCCTCGGAAGTTTGATTAACTGTAAATTCTATATCTACAGGGTAGGAATAAGCTTTTTCCAAAGCTCGCATAATTTTTTGTAAAGCTCCAGGAATAATTCCGGAAACCAATATTTTGCGGAAATTTATTATCCACTGTGGTTTGCTTTTTATTCTTAATTCCCTTAGCTGTCTTGTTGTATCCCAGTCAATATCGCCTACCGAGTTAAGATTTATATCTGGGTTCTGATCGATTAGTTCCGGCAGGTACCTGGTTCTTAAGGAATTTGTTGAAAGATCAAGTAGATCAATATAGTGCTGTGAATAAGTTTTTTCCTCTTCTCTACTATCGTGGACAGAAAGCAGGGGATGATCTAAAGCAATCATTTTTGGGTAGTCTCCTTCAACACGATCTACCGCACGTGTTCCCAAGCCGTAAACAAGTCTTATCATACCAGCTTCGGGATCTAATCTTTCGTCCCATACATAAAGATTATCGGAATGACCTACTCCGGCAAGCCAAGGATAAAAATTGTTATTATGGTAACTTCCTGATACACGCTGTACCAGTAATCCCATTTGTTCATCTTTATGATCAAGACCTCTTTGTCTGCGATATGTAAGGGCATTCTCATCCATCATGCTTGCATATACCTGTCTCACGGCCTGCTCAAAAGCTTCAAATCTATCATCAGGAGAGCCTTGGTTGGCACAGAACACACTTTCGTACTTGCCGGCAAATGCATTACCAAAGTCATCTTCAAGCAAACTGCTAGATCTGACAATAATGGGAGATTGACCAAAGTATTCCAGCATTTGCTGGAATTTTTCTCGTATGGCTGCAGGGAATTGCCCCGTGAGCAAAAAATCTTTCAAGGCTGCAGCTTTGCTGAAATATCCTTCGGCAGATTTTTGCTGCATTCGCAATTTCCACCAGCCATTGTGAACAATGTATGTATAAAAAAGGTCTGATCCTAAAAAATAGGAGTCATGGGGCTCGATGCTTGTTGATTGATCACTGCTGAAGATGTTGTTTGTGATTTTGCGTGCTAAAAGCATTCCTACTGCCTTGCCGCCTATTTTACCTGTTCCGATTTGTCTCCTGGAAATATCGATAAGATCTGAAAGATCGAACCAGTTTTGCGCCATTTCGCTGATCCGGCCCTCGTCGCCGATTAATAAACCACACAATCTGTTAAAAATTCTTCTGCAGTGTGAATCATCTTTAGGATTTTCCTTGCATAATTTCCAGGACTGCTCTGCTGTAAGAAATAGTCTGTCCCAGAAATCGATTTGTCTTTCTGCCTGTTGCTGTCTTGTTTGAACAGAGGAGAACAAAACAGAAGCCTCTGCGCTGCTGATTATTGGCTCACAGGATTGTGATGTAAGCTTATGGGGAAGAAACATTGTAGGCGCATACCTCTGCCACACTTTTAATGGGTGAATATAATCCTGGTTTTCTATATTGTATAAATCAAGCAGGAGCTGTGTTGTCTCGCGAATACGTGCTATTGTGTCGAAAGAGTGATGGCCTCTGAGTAATGCGAAATATGCGATTGTGTCAAGCTCAAACAAATAAGGGCAGGTAATACGGAAAAAATTTCCTATCATTAAGTCAGAAGACCACTGCTCCAGAAGATCGGATAAGCAATCGAAAACATAAAAAGCACCTTTGCCGGCATTTTTTATTATATTGTGCACTTCGCCGGCAAAATGTTCGAAGCCTTCGTCTGCTTTTGGTTTATGTACTTTGATTAGATCTTGGTTATCTGAATAGTCGATTACAGGAGAATGTAAGCCAAAACGAATGTAAATAATCTGCCTTTTATCATTGATTGCCTGTTGAATATAAGCAGCAGTGTATTTTCTGTATTGTTCAATACTGTCTACCTGCCATACTACATTGTCACCAAGGCGAAGACTGTCCAGTACTTTGTCCAGTTCAATCATTCCTGTGCTTATTCTTTCAATCATTGATGAACATCCCCCTGTTTTTTATGGTTGGTGTAAAAAAAACAGGCCAAAAGAGCGGGTGCCTCATTGACCTTTTAATTGGTATAATTATATCAGATACAACAAAAAGCGAGGTATTGTTATATGAAAAATAATAAGAAAGATATTTATAAAATTCTCGAAAACTTGGGAATTATTTTGCCTGATGCACCTTCGCCTGCCGGACTTTATGCTCCAGCCAGATTTTTTGCAGATAATAAATTGGTTTACTTGTCCGGTTGCCTGCCTGCAAGAGATGATACCCTGATTCTTGGTAAGCTTGGTCGAGAGCTCACAACAGAACAAGGTCAGCTTATGGCAAGAAGTGCTATGATAAATGCTCTTTCTGTTCTCCAAAGAGAAGTACAAGATCTTAATAAGATAAAAGCAATAATAAAAGTGACAACCTTTATTGCCAGTACAGATGATTTTTATGAACAGCCTCAAGTAGCAAATGGCGGCAGCCAGCTGCTTGCAGATGTTTTTGGTGCTGATAATGTGCCTGCAAGGTCAGCTGTGGGAGTAAATGTATTGCCGCTAAACATGCCTGTTGAAACAGAATTGCTGGCTGAATTAAGGTGAAATAGTTTTATTTGCATTTCCACCATATACTTCAGGGACAAATGTTTGCTCATTAAAGGGAGGCCGAATATATCCTGTTTCTTTCTGGCGTGGAGGCAAAGTGAGAGATTCAGGGGTAAGATCCTGATAATCTATTTGGTTTAGCAAGTGAGATATACAATTAAGTCGAGCATGTTTCTTGATGTCAGCATTAACAACATACCATGGTGATTGCTTGGTGTCGGTATGAGCAAACATTTCATCTTTGGCTTTAGAATACTCAACCCATCTGCTGCGTGATTCCAGATCCATTTTACTTAATTTCCATCTTTTGGTGGGATCTTTCATTCTGTCTTGAAATCTTTTTTCCTGTTCTTCATCAGACACTGAAAACCAGTATTTGATAAGTATGATACCTGATCTTATTAGCATACGTTCGAATTCCGGACATGATCTTAAGAATTCCCGATACTCTTCTTCTGTGCAGAAATTCATTACCCGCTCAACTCCTGCACGATTGTACCAGCTGCGATCGAATAAAACTATTTCTCCTCCTGCCGGCAATCTTGCCACATAGCGTTGGAAAAACCATTGTGATTCTTCTTTAGGTGTTGGTGCTGGTAAAGCTTCAACTCTACAGACTCTTGGATTGAGAGCTTCTGTAATTCTCTTGATAACTCCTCCTTTGCCTGCTGCGTCACGTCCCTCGAAAATAACTACGACTTTGAGTTTTTTATATTTCACCCATTCTTGTAGTTTTACCAGCTCTATTTGCAATTTTTCCAGTTCTTTATCGTAATAGCTGTTTTTAATAACAGCTACTTTTTTCCCGTTTATTTCTTTTGTTTTGTAGTTTTTATTAGCATCCAGCATAACATCTTCCATGTGTCATTCACTCCCTTGTTTTGTGAAAATACATATATTTGCATCTCGTCTGTTATCTTCATTCTAGCATAATATATGATTACTGCAGAACTTATTTGCAAATGACTTTTTTTGAGTACAATGCTGTATAATTATTAATAATTATTTCTAATTAAGGAGGAACATTTTATGTCTTATGACAGCATATCTGATCTGCGTCCTCTTATTGCCGTTCCAATAGGAGATCCGGCAGGTGTTGGGCCTGAAATAGTAGTAAAGGCTTTGGCTGGACATGCACTCTCTGATATAGCAAAATGTGTTGTTGTTGGGGATTTACAGGTAATACAAAGAGCTATTACCATCACGCAGTCTGATATAACTATAAATGTCGTAAAAAAACCAGATGAGAGTATTTTTGACAAAGATATTATTAATCTTATTGATATGGATAATATTTCTTTAGATATGTTTAAGCTAGGAAAAGTATCAGCTGTTTGCGGTGTGGCTTCTTTTCAATACATAAAAAAAAGTATAGAACTTGCAATGGCTGAAGAGGTTGATGCAGTGGCTACAACACCTATAAATAAAGAGAGTTTGCGGGCTGGCAATATTCCGTACATAGGTCATACAGAAATTTTTGCTGATCTGACGAATTCGAAAAACCCTCTGACAATGTTTGAAGTTTCTGGTCTTCGTGTGTTTTTTCTTTCTCGTCATGTTTCTCTTAGAAAATCTTGTGATTTGGTTACCAGAGAAAGAATTGTGGAAACTGCGGTTAAATGCTTTTCTGCTCTTGAAAAGCTTGGTATAAAAGAAGGTAAGATGGCAATTGCAGGGTTGAATCCACATAGTGGAGAACATGGTCTTTTTGGCAATGAGGAAGTCGAGCATGTTATTCCCGCTGTTGAAGAGCTTCGACAGAAAGGTTATAACGTTGATGGTCCTATTGGTGCAGATTCTGTATTTAATCTTGCGCTTGAAGGTTTTTATCATTCTGTCCTTTCTCTTTATCATGATCAAGGACACATTGCTACAAAGACATATGATTTTTACAAAACCATTGCCATAACAAACGGTCTTCCTTTTTTACGTACTTCGGTTGATCATGGTACTGCTTTTAACCTTGCAGGACACGGATCAGCAAGTGAGGTTAGTATGGTTGAAGCAATAAGACTGGCTGCCGGATATGCTCTTAATTACAAAGATAAAGGGAAATAATAGATTGTGAAATTTCATGATATGAAGTTAAGAAATGCAAATGATCAAAAAATCAGCCTGAGAAAAATTATTTTAAAAGTTTTTCCGCACACTGTTCCAGTATTAACTGGTTATCTGGTTCTTGGAGCTGCTTATGGCATGCTGATGAATAGTATTGGCTATAGCTGGATCTGGACACTGGTTGCAAGTCTTACAACTTATGCCGGTTCAATGCAATTTGTAGCTGTTAGTCTTTTAGCTGCTGGTTTTAATCCTCTTAATACTGCGCTCATGACCTTGATGGTTAACGCAAGACATATCTTTTATGGGCTGGCTATGTTAAAAAAATTTGATAATACAGGCAAATTTAAGCCCTATCTGATTTTTGGTTTAACAGACGAAACTTTTTCAGTTTTGAGTGCCAATGAACCTCCGACAGGAGTGAGTGATAAACATTATGCTTTTGCTGTAACTTTGCTAAATCATATATATTGGGTAGGTGGTTCTGTAGCCGGTAATCTGCTTGCTGGAGTTTTGCCTGTTAGCACAAATGGTCTTGATTTTGCTTTAACTGCTTTGTTTACTGTTATATTTATTGATCAATGGAGAGCAGCAGCTAGAAAAATTCCTGCTTTGTTAGGCATAATTGCCTCTGTAACTGCTTTGCTGATTTTTGGTTCTGATCACTTTGTGATTCCTGCACTGTTTATAATCCTTGTAATGGTTTCGCTGGGTCGTCACCGGCTTGATCCGGAGGGGAGGGAATTACAATGACTATTTGGCAGAATGTTTTATTTTTCTCGATCATGTCTCTATTGACTATTTTCACAAGAGCCTTGCCTTTTGTTCTTTTTCCCGACCAAAGTAAAACTCCTGATTTTGTTCGTTACCTTGGTCAGATATTGCCTTATCCTGTGATTGCCATGCTGGTGGTATATTGTCTGAAGGAAGTGCAACTAACAGTATACCCTAATGGATTGCCGGAAGCTGTAGCTATCATGATAATTGTTTTGGTTCATTTTTGGAAAAAGAATTCACTTTTGAGTATTGGTGTAGGCACTATTTCATATATGTTAATGATAAACATGGTTTTTGTATAATGTTCTGCTGTTTAAGTAATTAAGTGCAGACTATTTTGACAGGAGGAATACGATGCTGACTGAAAGAGGATACATAAAAAGGGCAGTTATCAGTAAAAGACTTTCCCGGATAATAGATATTTTAAAAACAACAGAGAACTCTTTTGATACAGCATTAATAATTGATAGAGTTAATCAATATTATTTTACCGGCACTATGCAGGACGCTGTTCTCATAATCAGAAAAGATGGTTTTGTCGGGTATTTTGTCCGTAAAAGTTATGAAAGAGCTAAAAATGAATCTGCTATAGAAAATATATATCCTATAAAATCATATAAGGATATACTTGATTATATTCCTTCTGATTTGGGTAATGTTTATTTGGAAACCTCGGTAGTTCCGCTTGTTAT
Organism: Ercella succinigenes; assembly: GCF_900002895.1. Lineage (NCBI taxonomy): Bacteria > Bacillati > Bacillota > Clostridia > Eubacteriales > Oscillospiraceae > Ercella > Ercella succinigenes. The sequence goes on from NZ_CDHP01000008.1 coordinate 127,610, forward strand.
TCTGCAACGTTTAGAAAAAGTATTTGAAATAAAAAATATATTTCCAATTGAAAGAGCAGTAATGAATCTGCGGATGATAAAAGAAAAAGATGAACTTGATATTATAAGAGAATCTGGAAGATTACATAGCGATTTGTTAAAAAAACAGGTGCCTGAACTGCTGAGTCCAGGCATTTCTGAAGTTGAACTGATGGCTGATATACATTCTGTTATGCTTAAATCGGGATATCATGGTTTTTCGCGTTTTGGGATGTTTCAGATGGAGATGCTTGCAGGGCAGATAGGTTTTGGCGAGAATTCTCTTTATCCAACTTCCTTTAATGGCCCCGGAGGAATGCTTGGTATGAGTCCGGCTGTTCCAGGGGTAGGAAATCATAAAAGAAAGCTGAAAAAAGGAGATCTGGTTTTTGTAGATATCGGTTTTGGCGTAGATGGATATCACAGTGACAAAACACAAATTTACTCTTTGGGAGAATCTCCTTCTGAAATTGTGCTCACAAGGCACAGCGATTGTCTTGCTGTGTTGGAGTATGCAGTTTCAATGCTTAAACCAGGTCAGAAACCTTCTGAAATATATAATCAGGTAAAAAAACATCTTCCCGAATCCCTCAAAGAAAATTTTATGGGTTATGGTTCCGGTCAGGTGAATTTTTTAGGACATGGTGTTGGCTTGCAAATTGATGAGTTTCCGGTTATTGCTGCTGGTTTTGATGATCCGCTTGTTGAAAATATGGTTATTGCACTGGAACCTAAAAGTGGGATTGAAGGGTTTGGGATGGTTGGAGCTGAAGAAACCTATATAATAACTTCGGAAGGCGCAGATTGTATTACAGGCGGAGCAGGAGATATTATTGTTGTATGATAGATTTGATTTGGTATTTTTATCTGTATTCGTTTCTAGGTTGGTGTATAGAAGTAATTTTTGCCGCTGTTAAAGGTGGAGGTTTTGTTAACAGAGGGTTTTTAAATGGCCCCTATTGTCCGATATATGGTATAGGAGTTATATTTGTTATCAATATCCTTAAGCCTGTTCAGGATAACCTTCTATTTTTGTTTTTGGGAGCTGTTTTGATAACAAGCATTATTGAATACATCGTCGGACTGGTGCTTGAAAGGATTTTTCATCAAAGATGGTGGGACTACTCTGATATGCCTTTTAATGCAGGCGGGTATATATGTTTGATGTTCTCGCTAATATGGGGTATTGCCTGTTTGATTATAGTTGATCGAATTCATCCTTTGCTTCAGAGTATGACAAGTTTAATTCCGGTATTTGCTATAAAAATTTTTCTGATAGTGATAACTGGCTTTTTTGTATTTGATGTGATTTCGACAGTAAAAGCAGTATTGAAGTTGAACAAGAAGCTCGAATTAATAGATGGGGTGTCGAAGAAAATGCGGGAGGTTTCAGATAATATTGGAGAAATTCTTGCTTCCGGTACGATTACAATAGTACAAAAATCAGATAATATAAAAGAAGAGTATGAGACAAAAAAAGAGCTTTTCGAAGACGATCTTGCTGAATTTGTGCAATCACAGCAAAAAAATCTTGAGAAACAAAAGAGAAAACTTGAAGAGCTAAAGATATCCGGCAAAGAAATTATGCGCTCAGTAAATAGTCAGCACAAGAGATTACTTAAAGCATTTCCTAGTCTGAAATCTTTACAATATAAGAGTGCTCTCGAAAAGCTAAAGGCAAAAGTTCTTAAAGGAATACATGAATTTGAAGATGAGAATAAAAAATGATGGTTTTGGTGATCCCGAGAGGATTCGAACCTCCGACCTGCGGTTTAGGAAACCGACGCTCTATCCTGCTGAGCTACGGGACCATCTGCCAACATATTTTATGGTATCTTTTGTCAACTGTCAATTAAATGAGTAAGTGATTACTGTTGCTTCTATTTAAAAGAATTCACGATCGGAGAAGATGCATGAAAATATCTGATAAAAGAAAGTGGTATCAGTACCTCAGAATAGGTGATCTGATTATATATATAGTAGTTATCCTTGCAGGAATAATCATGCTTTATTCTGCACCTTCTCGACTAATGGGCGGGTCTGAAAACGGTCAACTCCCTCTAAAAGCTTATATATCGGTAAACAACCAAGTAGTTCATATAATAGAGGAAGAGCAATTAATTGCTGGTGGTCAATACTTGTTTGAAGCTGATGGTTATCATTATGAGGTTGTTTATGGTAATGGTAGAGTGAGAATAAACAATGCTGACTGTCCGGATCAGGTTTGTGTTTTAACAGGATGGTTAACTAGAAATGGACAAATAAGTGCCTGTGTTCCCGGGCGTGTTCTTATAAGAATTGAGGGACATCTTTCGACTGATAACGAGGCCGGAGGGCAAGACGATTTGGATGTGATATTAAAGTGAAATTAGAAAAAAAAGTAAAAAGATTAACCTATGACTCGGTTTTGCTTGCGCTTGCACTTATTCTGGCAATAGTAGAAAGATGGATACCTATGACGATAATAGTGCCTGTTCCAGGTGTCAAGCTTGGACTTGCTAATATTGTCACACTGTTTGCGCTTTTAAAGTTAAAACCGGCAGATGCACTGATTATTCTGGTTTTGCGCTGTTTGATAGTAGGAAGCATTTCCGGACCTGTTTCTCTCATGTTTTCTTTGACAGGCGGCCTTTTAGCTTTTATCCTTATGTGGTTATTAACAAGATGGTACGATACTGTGTTTTCAATTATAGGCATTAGTGTAGCCGGTGCTGCTGCTCATAATATTGGACAAGTAGGTGTAGCTGTATTCTTGCTGTCAGAGTCCATGTTGATATGGACATATTTGCCGGTTCTTCTCCTTGTAGGAACCATTAGTGGAACACTCACAGCAATTGCGGCTTTGCCATTGATTCAACGGTCTCAAATCAATATAAATGATAATGCCAAACCCTTTAGCTAAAAGGCTGACGGCAAGGCAGTGTCTCATGTTATACTTATAATTGGATTGCACATAAGTTTTTAGGGGGAGTTTTTGGATGCAAATAAAAGAATGGGTTTTGTTCGGTGTTCTGGTTTTTTTGTACCTGGCACTTGCAGTTATTAACCCAATTCTATTGAGGCTTAATATGTTTGTAAGACAATATATTTTGTTGAGCAGACCTTTAGCCTTAAGGCCGCTGATGGTAATAACACATAAGTACAATGATGTTCTTGCATTATCGCTTCAGATAATAGCTTTATCTCTTTTGATTGGACTGCACTGGGGAAATTGGAGAAGATCAATGGTTTTAACATCGGCAATGTTTATACAAACTACTGCTGTGACTGCGACCAAGCAACTTGCAGCAGTTACCAGACCGCCTCAGGATATTGCTCATGTTAAGATGAGATCAGGATCATATCCCAGTGGACATAGTGCTGCCAGTATGACTTTTGCTTTGTTGGTTCCAATGGTACTTGCACCTTATTTGCCCTTGGCGGTTTTGATAATAACAGGTGTTTATCTGTTTGCTGTTGCAATAATAACTGCCTACGGAAGATTGTTTCTGGATGTTCATTGGTTAAGTGATATTATTGGTGCCTGGCTCATTTCTCCGGCAACTTTTTTGCTGGCCAGAGCCTTTTTGCGTGTTTGAGTAAAGGTAATTGAAAGGATGTAATTTTGATAATGAATTATAACGTAATTGCTACCACCCTTTTGGGTGTAGAGTCTGTAACTGCCGGTGAAATAGAGCGACTGGGATATGAGAGGCAATTAATAAAAATTAGTGATGGGCAGGTTGTTTTGCAGTTGAATAATCATGAAGATCTGAAAACTGCTGTTGCCAGATTAAATATCGGATTGAGAACGGCAGAAAGAGTTCTTGTTGAACTAGCTTCTTTTACTGCAAAAGACTTTGATAGTCTATACAATAGTTCTTATTCGCTTTCATGGCATAAATGGATAGAAAAAGGAATAGAGTTTCATGTTAATGGATATTCACGTAAATCTGTTCTTTATGGAATACCATCTTGCCAGAGAATAATTAAAAAAGCTATTGTTTCTCAGCTAAGTAAATATTATGGTTTGGCTGATGGACAGGCCTTACCAGAGGACAGAAATCTGGGTTTGCTCAGAATGTATTTCAGCATTGTTTCTGATAAAGTAACAATTATGGTTGATACTTCTGGTGATGGTTTACATAAAAGAGGTTACAGGCCACTTAGACATGAAGCACCAATAAAGGAAACTCTTGCTGCAGCAATGCTTATCTTATCCAGATATGAAATGGCAGGTGCACAAGAAGCCATATATGATCCATTTTGCGGATCCGGCACAATACCTATTGAAGCTGCTCTTATTTCTTCCGACACTGCACCTGGACTGAACCGTTCATTTGCTGCCGAACAGTGGAATTATATTGGCAGAAATTGTTTTGATATGGCACGTAAAGAAGCTCTGGGAAAAATTAACAAAAGCAGCCCTGAAAAAATCAGAATATTTGGTTCGGACATTGATGCAAAAGCTGTATCCTTGGCTGTCGATAATGCTAAACGTGCAGGGGTAAGTGAATGGATTAAATTCAGACAGCAAGATATAAATAATTTAGCAAATGAGAATGTATCGCAATGGACAAATTATCCCTATCATCTGATTGTTTGTAACCCGCCGTATGGAGAAAGATTGTTAGATGACGAACAGGCAGAGAATTTGTATAGGGCCTTGGCTGAGTTCACTCTTGATGAAAATGGTAATGCCAGAAAAGGAATAAGATTATCTGTTATTACTCCTGAAGAGCAATTTGAGAACATTGCCGGAGGCAAAGCAGATAAAAGACGTAAGTTGTATAATGGAATGATAAAGTGCACTATGTATCATTATTTTAAGCAAACAGTAATGAAGAAAAATCCTGATTCGAATGGCCGGATCGGATGAAAATTTGTATTATTATTTTTATGGGGAGGTATATTAATGAAAGGGATATTACTGGTAGCAGGCTACGCTACAAGACTATTTCCGTTAACGAAGGACAAACCCAAAGCCCTTTTGCCTGTCAAAGGAAGACCTATTTTAGATTATATTGTAGATGAAATGAATACAATACCTGAGCTTGATCAGATAATTGTGATAAGTAACAGTAAATTTGCAGAACAGTTCCGGATTTGGTCGGATAAAAGAAATATTGAACAGTCCGATGACAAAAAGATACTAGTTCTGGATGACGGAACTTCTTCTGATGCAGATAAGCTTGGAGCTATTGGGGATATTCATTTTTGTCTTGAATCATTGGATATAAAGGATGACATTCTTATAGTAGCAGGTGATAATTTATTTACATATAAATTATATGATGCCTGGAAAATTTTTTCAAAAGAAAAAAAAGATATGATTTTAGTTAAAGAGCTTCCGGATAATGAAGATCCTGGAAGATTTGCCATTGTTTCTGTCGATGATAATAATATAGTTACAGATATGGTAGAAAAACCTACTTCGCCAAAAAGCAGAGTAGCGGCTTTTGCCACATATTTTTATAAGCAGGAGACATTGCCGCTTTTTTCAGTTTATTTGAAAGAAGGCAATAAGGCCGATTCTCCCGGCAATTTTCCTGCCTGGCTTTACAAGAAAAAAGAAGTCTATGCATATGAATTTGATGGAATCTGTATTGACATAGGTACTCCTGAATCATATTCAGATGTCATGACAACATTCCCTGATGTCCGTGTATGAAAGACAGTGAAGCTTATTCTTGAAAGATAAAACATGCTTAAAATGCTGATAAATAAAGAGTTTTCTGGTGTTGTTAAATTTTTAGGTGTTTTAGCTAATTGTTAAATCGATTATCGTAATCCTTTGATTTCAACGGTTTTCAGCGAAAGAAAAGCGAAAAACATTGTCCTGTGGTTATCCACAGAGTTATCCACATTATCCACATTGTCAAAAGATATTTCCGCAAAGAAAATGTGGAAAAACACCCTACAAATAAGGAGAAAAAAATGGAAGCTTCAATTATGGCAAAAAATGCAAGACTTGCATCTCGTAAAATGGCAGGTATTGATGCTGAGCAAAAAAATAAAGCTCTGCAGGAGATTATAAAAGGACTAAGAAAATATCAAGAAAAAATTATTTCTGCTAATCGTTTGGATATGGAAAGAAGTAAAAAAGAAAAACTTGCTGCTCCTTTGTTAAAACGTCTTAAATTTGAAACTGATAAAATACAAGAGGTAACGGCTGGTCTTGAAAGTCTTATTAAACTGACTGATCCGGTTGGTAAAACTTTGCTAATGAATCAGCTTGATCAAGATCTTGAATTATATCGTATAAGCTGTCCTATTGGAGTTATTGGCGTTATTTTTGAATCTCGACCGGATGCACTGGTTCAGATTGCGGGACTTTGTTTGAAAAGTGGAAATGCATTGCTGTTAAAAGGTGGTTCTGAAGCAAAATTGACAAATAGAGTTCTTGCGGACATTATTTCTGAGGCAGGTATTATTGCAGGGTTGCCTGGGGGTTGGATTAATCTTCTGGAAACCAGGGAAGAAGTATCGGAAATGCTTGCTATGGATAATGATGTAGATTTACTTATACCTAGAGGATCGAATGAGTTTGTAAAGTATATTATGGATAATTCCAGAATACCTGTTCTTGGACATGCAGATGGTGTTTGTCACATGTTTATTGATCAATTTGCAAAGCAAGATATGGCAGTCAAGCTTGCCGTTGATAGTAAAACTCAATATACTGCAGTCTGCAATGCTCTGGAAACTTTGATTGTTCATTCTTCGCATCAACAAGATTTGCTCTTTAAGATTTCCAAGGCATTGACCTCTGCAGGTGTTAGCCTCTATGGCTGTGAAAGGGCTTGTGAAATTCTTGGTTGTAAGCCGGTTTTGGATTGGCATACCGAATATCTAGATCTTCAATTATCCATCAAAATTGTCGATTCATTGGATGAGGCGATTGATCATATAAATGAATATGGATCAGGACATACAGAAGCTATTATCACTGAAGATAAAGTAGCAGCAGGTAGATTTATGACTCTGGTAGATGCTGGTAATGTTTTCTGGAATTGTTCTACAAGGTTTAGCGACGGGTTCAGATATGGTTTTGGCGCAGAAGTTGGTGTCAGTACAAGTAAATTACATGCAAGAGGTCCGGTAGGGCTTGACGGTCTTTTAACATATAAATATAAACTGCTGGGGAAGGGACAGAGTGTTGGTGAATATGTATCGGGTGAAAAAAGCTTTGAGCATATTAGCAAACATAAGGTATGTCCTCTTTAGAACATCTGCATGCTTGCTCGTGAATGCGGTGCGTGTTACAATTCTGGGTAGAAAATGTACAGGGGGTACTTGTTTTGAAAATTGCACTGGGAAGTGATCATGCTGGTTATCAGCTAAAGAGACATATCATTGAGCATCTTAAAAAAAATGGTCATGAATGTGAAGATTATGGAGCAGTTAATGGAGTAGATGCTGCCAGTTATGTTCCGTATGGTCAGGCTGTATCACAGGCTGTAATAGGTAATAAATGTGATTTAGGTATTGTTATTTGTGGAACCGGGCTTGGAATATCAATTACAACCAATAAATTCAGGGGAATAAGATCTGCTTTATGTACAAATGAATATATGGCAAAAATGGCAAGGCAGCATAATAATGCTAATATTCTTGCTTTGGGAGCCCGTGTTGTAGGATCTTCTCTGGCAACTTCAATTGTAGATGCTTTTTTGAGTGAGCCGTTCGAAAGTGGAGGAAGACACCAGGCAAGAGTTGATGAGATAGCAGAAACTGAAACAGCCAACTTCAAATAATTTTATTAATGCCGATTTTTATTCTATTAGGAATAGTTGTAGTGGAAAAAGGCAAAAGCTAAAACGAATTAGATTATTATCTATTTAACTAAGGGAGGCCATAACAGATGGACAATGTATTCGTATTTGATCACCCGCTGATTCAGCATAAGATTTCTTTGATGCGTGACAAAAGAACCACAACTAAGGAATTTAGAGAGCTGGTTAATGAGGTTGCCATGCTTATGGCTTATGAGGTTACTCGTGATCTTCCGTTAAAAGAAGTAGAAATCGAAACCCCTGTAGCAATAGCAAAAACAAAGGTTCTTGCAGGTAAAAAACTTGCGTTGGTTCCGATCCTTCGTGCCGGTCTGGGCATGGTTGATGGAATGCTCAGTTTAATCCCAATGGCCAAGGTTGGCCATATAGGTTTATATCGTGATCCGAAAACTCTTGATCCCGTAGAATACTATTGTAAACTTCCTGATGATGTTAATGAAAGAGAAATAGTTGTTCTTGACCCTATGTTGGCAACTGGTGGTTCGGCTTCGGCAGCAGTTTCCTTTCTTAAACAAAAAGGAATAAAAAGCATAAGGTTTATGTGCCTGATTGCTGCTCCTGAAGGTATTGAGCGTTTACATAATGATCACCCGGATGTGCCGATTTTCTGTGCAGCCAAAGATACAAAATTAAATGATCATGCATATATTGTGCCTGGTCTGGGAGATGCAGGAGATCGTCTTTTCGGTACGAAATGATAAAAGAATTGCTGGAGATATTCCTTTTATTTTGTTGATCATATAAATAAAGATATATCATTTTCAGGAATATTTAGCTAATCGTAACAATCAGTTGCGATATAGTAATGGCAATCCCTGTCATAAGGTATAAGATTAAATAATTAAGATTAATCCCCTTGTATTTTATCTGCAAGGGGAGTATGATTTACAACTGATGATGAAGTCCGAAGTTTTTTCGGACTTTGTATATTTTTCTAAGATTCCCCGACCACTGCCGATTTCTTTAACCGACAGTTCTCGGTAAAATTTATTAAAGGCAGGTGTATAAGGATCGTTTTAGCGGTCTGAAACAATATGTTATCTGTTATGAGTTATCTTAGTGAATTTTGGCATGCTTTTGTTCAGGAATTAATCGCTGAAGTGAAAATAGGCGATATAGGAGAAGAAATAAGTCATGCTATTTCTCCTCATATAATTTTTTCAACAACATTGGCCGGGCGTAATTTTCTGATTTCTGATGCAGTTGTTGCCACTTGGGGAGTAATGCTGTTTCTATGCGTTCTCGTTTGGTATCTAACCAGAAAACTTGAATTAGTTCCCAATACCAAAAGACAGCAGATCACCGAAAGTCTGGTTAATCTGTTGATGAAACTTTGCCAGAATTCAGGAATGACGTACGATCAAGCGGAAAAAGTAGTTCCTTATGTTGGAAGTATAGGTATTTTTATTGCTTTTACAAATCTTGTTACTTTGATAAGAATTCCTTCTCCTTCAAAAAACCCGGCTTTCCCTATTACTTTAGCTGTAATTAATATTGGATATGTTATTTTTATGTCTATACGTCTAGCTGGGCTAAAAGGCTTCTGGGCTTCACTTACATATCCCAAAGCTGCCTTGGTTCCATTTAAAATTCTGGACTATCTGATAAAACCTATCTCGCTTTCCTTACGTCTGTTTGGAAACGTCTTTGGTGCATATATTCTAATGGAATTCATTTATATAATTGTGCCTATAATCATCCCAGGGGTAGTAGGTCTGTGGTTTGATCTTGTTGATGGTATTCTGCAAGGTGTTATTTTTACATACTTGTCTGTAACCTATATTGGTGAGGTGCTGGAAGGTGCCCATCTTGCTCGTGAAGCAGCACATTCATAAGGAGGAATAATAAAATGGAACGTGGATTAATCGCTTTAGGCGCTGCTATAGCAATAGCTATTGCTGCAGGTGCAGCTGCTATCGCAATCGGTCTTGCTTCAGGGAAAGCTTTTGAAGCATCTGCCAGACAGCCGGAAGTATCTGGAAAAATTCAGGCTCTTTTAATGACTGCCATCGTTTTTATTGAGGCCACAGCTATTTATGCTTTGGTTGTCAGTCTGTTGCTTATATTTGCTTTTTAATACTTTTCAAGTAAAAGAGAAGGAAAGGTGCCGATATGTTTACTCCTGAAGCAATGGCAAGCTATGCTGTACTTGCAATTGTAACTGTTTTCAATCTATTTATTTCATATATTATTTTGAAAAAATTTCTGTTTAAGCCAATTCTGAAATTATTACGCAAACGTAAACAGGCTGTTGAACAGGATCTTGGTGAGGCTGAAAATAAAATGAACGATGCCAGAGAAAAGCTTGCCACAGCAGAGCTGCGTCTGGATAAATCATCACAAGAAGCCGCTGAAATAATTCAGATTGCCAGGAATCAGGCAGAAGTTCAAAGCGAAGCTCTTTTGTCAGAAGCAAAAAAAGAGGCTGCCAATAGATTAGCCAGAGCAGACGGAGAAATCGAAAGAATGAGACTGTCTATGCTTAATGAAATCAGGGACGAAGTTGCTGATTTATCTGTTGCCATCGCTTCAAAGGTTATTGGCAAGGCAATGGATGAGAAGCATCAGAAAGAACTGGTAGATAAATATCTGGAAGAAGAAATCGAAAAACGTCAGTCTGCTCAAGGCGGAGGTGAGTTCTGATGCCGGATTCTGGATTTAAGATAATCCGCATAGTTGCTTCAATCAAAATGGATGAGTCAAAAGGTGCGCTTATTGCTAGCCGTTTTGCTGAACATTTCGGGATAAGTGATTATGATTATAAACTTGAAACAGATTCTTCCTTAATAGGAGGAATGATTATATATGCCGGTGGTTTTAGATATGATTATAGTGTCAAAGGACAGCTGGCTAGAATTTCAAATAAGTTAAAATCTCAAAAATCAATTGAAACTGAAGGTGATTCGGAAGTAGATGCCAATGATCTGATTCGTGATAATCTTGCAGAGGCATTGAATCTTTTTGATGAAGTACCTGTCGCTCCAGACGGTCAGGATCTTTTCTGGGAAAGCGAGTCCTTATCAAATCAGGATGATCCGAATTTATCAAACAAACAAATGACTGATCAGCTGAGAGAATCACTCGAAGCGATGACTACCAGTTCAAATGTTGATGAGATTGGTCAGGTTCTCAGTATTAGTGATGATGTTGCTTATGTAAGCGGGATGCAGAATTGCTGCAGCAGCGAACTGATAATGTTCTCAAAAGATACATATGGTATAGCTATGAATCTGGAAGAGGATAGGATCGGAGTCATTGTTCTTAATGAAGACTTTAATATAAAAGAGGGTTCAATCTGCAAACGAACCGGCAAAACTGCCAGTGTTCCCGTGGGGAAATCTTTATTAGGACGAGTTGTTGATCCTTTGGGTGTTCCGGTTGATGGTCTGGGACATCTGCCTGCAGATAAAAGAAGACCGATAGAGTTTGAAGCTGCTCCGATTATAGATAGACAGCCTGTAAATCAATCGTTACATACAGGAATTACAGCGATAGATGCAATGACCCCAATAGGCAGAGGCCAGAGAGAATTGATTATCGGGGATCGTCAGACCGGTAAAACAACGATTGCAATAGATACTATTCTTAATCAAAAAGGCAAAAACGTATATTGCATATATGTTGCGATAGGTCAGAATATGTCTACGGTCGCCTCTATTGCCAGTAATCTGCGCACCCATGGGGCTATGGATTATACAACAGTAGTTGTAGCAAGTGCTTCTGCATCTGCAGCGATGCAGTATATGGCTCCTTTTTCCGGCTGTGCAATGGCAGAAGAATTGATGTACAATGAGCATTCTGATGTGCTTATTGTTTATGATGATTTGACCAAGCATGCTCAGGCATATAGAGCTATTTCACTATTGCTTCGCAGACCACCTGGCAGAGAAGCTTTCCCCGGAGATGTATTTTATTTACATTCAAGACTGCTTGAACGTGCTGCCAGGCTTAATGATAAACTTGGTGGTGGTTCTATAACTGCTTTGCCAATTATAGAAACACAAAGCGGAGATATATCAGCATATATTCCAACCAATGTAATATCAATAACAGATGGACAGATATATCTCGAGGCAGAATTGTTTTTTGCAGGGCAAAGACCTGCTGTTAACGTAGGGCTTTCTGTTTCTCGTGTTGGTGGTGCAGCACAAACTTCTGCAATGAAACATGTTGCAGGACCATTGAGAATAAACCTTGCTCAATATAGAGAATTAGAAGCTTTTTCTCAATTTGGTTCAGAACTTGATGCTTCAACCTTGCATCAGCTGAGCGTTGGGGAAAGATTGGTTGAAGTGCTTAAACAACCACCTTTTTCTCCTTTGCATATGGAAGAGCAGATCGTAATGCTTTATCTTGCTAACAAAGGGGTACTTACAAACTTAGACAGAGAAGATGTAAGAGTTTTTCTAACATCTTATATTACTTTTATGAAAGATAGACATCCTGTATTGCTTGAAGAACTTGCTGAAAGTCAGATTTTTACTGATACGATTGCAGCTACAATAGACAGTACTATTCAGGAGTATTTAAAATTGTGGCAGATAGAGAATGAGGAAAATGGAACAGATATCTGATATTAAAAAACGGATGAAGAGTGTCCGTGATATAAAGCAGACAACAAGAGCAACGCAGTTGATAAGCGCCGTGAAGATGAGGCGTGCCAGAAATCAACTGGAGAAGACACGTCCGTTTTTTATTATTTGTGCCGATACTATGATAGAAATGTATGATACCGGTGTAGTTCAGGACAATCGCTTTTTTCAGCTAAGGCAAAAAAACAAAGGTGAAACCTGGAAAATAGGCTACTTTATTTTAACAGGTGATCAAGGGCTGGCAGGTGCATATAACTCAAATGTTATTTCAACAACGGAAGAGCATGTTCATGTAAAAACTATTGATAATGTGAACAAAGGTTTGAACACAACAGCAAGGCTTTATGTCGCCGGCAGTATTGGAAAAGAACGTTTTATTAAAGACGGCTTTGATGTTGTTGAAGATTTCAGATATCCGATAAGTGAACCTACATATTACAGAGCAAGAGATATTTCGGATTATATCCATCATTTGTACACCACAGGTGAACTGGATCTTGTTTACTTTATTTATACTAAAATAGAGTCTGCAGTATCAATGGAGCCTGTTGTTGCACGTGTTCTACCGGTGGATCCCTATTCTCTAAAAAAGACTATACCGGAAAATCATCCGTATAATCAATACGGTCTTATTGCCGGAAGTGATATCGATTATTATCCGTCTGCAGATGAAGTTATGGGTTATCTGATAAATACTTACTTAAATGGTATGGTTTATGGTGCTTTGGCAGAGGCATACGCGAGTGAGCAAACAGCACGTATGACTGCAATGGATAATGCAACCGATAATGCAAACGAGATGCTTGATAAGCTGAGATTAAAAAGTAATCAGGCGCGCCAAGGCCGAATAACAAATGAGATAAGTGAAATTATAGGCGGAGCTGAAATTATATCAAGAAAGTAAATTTTTAGATCAGTCTTTTGTACGGAAGGTGAATTATATGTCAACTGGATATGTTACACAGATAATCGGTCCTGTAGTGGATATAAGATTTCAAGTTGAAGATCTCCCAGGCATTCGGGAGGCTGTTATAATCAACGATGCGAAAAGAGATATTACTGTCGAGGTAATGCAGCATAGGGGAGATGGCATTGTTAGATGTGTTTCTTTTGCAGCGACCGAGGGTTTGACCAGAGGTACTCCGGCACAATCAACCGGTAAACCGGTGACCGTTCCTGTTGGTGAAAAGATTACAGGAAGATTGTTTAATGTTTTGGGGCAGGCAATAGATAATGGCGGTCCCGTGATTGCATCTGATTATTGGCCGATACATCGTTCTGCTCCATCCTATCTGGATGTGCACCCTGAATCGAGGATGCTTGAAACCGGTATAAAAGTTATTGACCTGATGGTTCCTTTCAACCGTGGTGGCAAAATAGGCCTTTTTGGTGGCGCAGGTGTTGGTAAAACTGTTCTTATTCTGGAATTAATCAGGAATATCGCTAAAGAACATGGTGGATATTCTGTTTTTACCGGTGTTGGAGAAAGATCCAGAGAGGGTAATGATCTCTGGAATGAAATGAAAGAGTCTGGAGTAATAGACAAAACCGTTATGGTTTTTGGACAGATGAATGAGACTTCCGGTGCAAGAATGAGAGCTCCTTTAACCGGTCTTACAATGGCTGAATATTATCGCGATATCATGAACAAAGACGTACTTCTTTTTGTTGATAACATTTTTCGTTTTGTTCAGGCCGGTTCGGAAATATCGGCTTTGATGGGCAGGATTCCTTCTGCTGTTGGTTATCAGCCTACGCTGGCCAACGAAGTAGGTGCGTTCCAGGAACGAATTACTTCTACCAGAAAAGGTGCGATAACATCTATACAAGCTGTATATGTGCCGGCAGATGATTTGACTGATCCTGCTCCGGCCACAACATTTTCGCATCTTGATGCTATTACTGTATTATCCAGAGCAGTCGTAGAACAGGGAATATATCCGGCAGTAGATCCTCTTGAGTCTTCTTCTGCCGTATTGTCGGAGGCTATTGTAGGTACTCAGCATTATAGAGTTGCAAGAAAAGTTCAGGAAACATTGCAAAGATATAAGGAACTGCTTGATATAATAGCGATTTTGGGTATGGAAGAATTGAGTGATGATGATAAGCTGGTTGTTAACCGGGCTAGAAAAGTGCAGCGTTTCTTGTCTCAGCCTTTTTTCGTTGCATCCGGATCTACAGGATATGAAGGCAAATATGTTTCTGTGGAACAAACTGTAAAAGGATTTGGAGAAATTGTATCTGGAGGAACTGATCATATTCCGGAAAGTTTGTTTTTTATGAAAGGATCCTTAGATGATGTGTACAAAGCATATAAGGAAATAAAATAAATGAATATTTTAACTCATTTATGGAGGTTCTTTAATGGTAGATCCTAAAATTCATGTAGAAATTGTTACACCATATGAAGTGTTTTTTGATGATGTAGTTGATATGGTTATTATTTCTTCAAAAAAAGGTGAAATAGGAATACAACCTGGTCATGCGCCCTTGCTTGCAGCATTGACTCCTGGTGAAATTCGTTTAAAAACTGGTGATGATGTAAAAATTGCCGTCGGTACAAATGGTTATGCTGAAGTAGGACATGATCTTGCAATTATTGTTGTTAATGCAGCTGAGTGGGCTGAAGATATAGATGTTCCGAGAGCTGAACGAGCCTTAAAAAGAGCCGAAGAACGATATAGAGATCCCGCTACACCATCTCAGGAAAAAAATCATGCAAGACATGGGATGGAAAGAGCAAAAGCACGCATCAAAACTGGCAATAAAGTTCAAAATGAAAAATACAAAGGGACATCATTTTAATAATTAATTGATTTGAAAATAAAAAGATCTATCGGCAAACTGAATTCTACATCTGTCTGGAAGTTGAATTGTTTCATTTTTGCGAAGTTTTTTCCCGTCCACAGATGTTCCGTTTTTTGAGCCGAAATCTGTTAAATAATAATACCCGTTTATTTTATTAATTTTGGCATGCCGTCTTCCAATTGTATTTTTATTTATGCATAAATCTGATAAGTTTTGATCGCGACCGATAACAAATTCATCAACTAATATAAAAGCTCTTTGCCCTTCTTTTTCCTCAGGTGTTCCAGGAAGTCCTTCTGAAATAATAGCTAGAGAATAATCTTCAAATTTTTGACTTATAAGGACAGTCTGGTTATTATTTGAAGCCGATATTTGTCTTGACTTGTTTCTACTAGTGGAGAGTAACCTCTTTTTTAGGGGTTTTGATTTTGGAGAATTTATTTTGTTTGATTTGTATGACACTAATAACAACAATAATCCCGCAGCAATAAAAACTAATAGTAAGGATTGCCTGATTTCAATGGAAAAACCAAATAGATTTAATCTATACTCAATAGCAACAAGTATTGCAAATAGAAGCCATATTGTACGGTAACATATAAATAACAGTTTTTTGAACACAGATTGAACGTGTTTGGTTTCTTTTTTATCGGATTTTTGATTATCGCTATATTCTACTTTGTCATTAGAATTGCTATGGTTTTCATTTTGTAAATTTGTTATCCAAGCATGAAACATTTTATAGCTTTTCTTTTCATGATTATCCAGCAAGTCTTGCTTAAGTCTTTCATCAAAATAGTAAAAATCTGAAAATTGTTTAATTAAATTTCTAAAATTATCTATAACCGTATCATCAGGCAGAAAAGGTAAAAATATAAGATTCATTTGCTCTTTGTCGGATTTTTCCTTCACTTCAGTTAATCGTATTGTTTCCAGGTTGAGAATACTTTGATGTGGATTGAGCATGTAGTCTTCTGCTTTCAGAATGATATCAAGAATTTGCTTGAGTCGAAGCAATCCTTGTTTTGAATTTCTATCTTTTCTTTGATCGGCTTGTCCAATAGATATAGAATCTGCCATGTCGACAGCAAATTTTATTTCCTGATTTTCTCTGGCAAGTGATAGGTTAAAAATTCCTGGAATTTTTTTTGAGTTGATGATCTCCCAGTGAAAATCAATTATATCTATATTTGCTTGTGTAAGAAAAACAAACTGGCTAAAAGAATCATAGTTATTTATTTTCCACTTCATTTTTATACCACCTGAATTATTGGAGTTGATAATCTCCCATATTGTTAATTATTGACTGATCAAAAACAGCTGAAATAAGATTAGAAGCGTACTCCCCTAATGTTTTCCGAAAAATTAAAGCTATGGTAAGAAGGATAGCAATTATTATTACAACTTCTAAGGTTCCGAATCCTGATTTGTTTTTCATAATATTCTCCTGTTATTCTTTGATTGCACATTTAAGCGCAGTCTTTTTAGTTATATCTAATAAATTTGAAGAGTAGCTATTGCTGGTAAAATAGCAATGCCAAGTATAGCTATAAGGTCAATTCCCATAGGTATCAAGTATAAATTGCTTTTGGCCTGCATATTTTTTTTGATTTGATTTTTATATATCTGCCAGCATGCATTGCTTTGGAGTCGTATAATATGCAAAAGCTCTCTGCCACCATCTTTGTTGTATCTCATAATAAGATGTAGTGCAGTTTTTGATTGTAATAACGTACTGCAATCAGAAAGCTTTTCAAGAATGCTTGTTTCTGAGCATCCGTTTTCTATGTGTCTGCAGGCACCTGCTATTTCTTCTCGAAAATAATCATATTGTCTGTTACTGGATTCACCTCCTTGAGAGTTGTTTGGCTCGGTAAAACTGTTGCATGAGGCAATAAATGATTTTTGCAGAGTTAAACCGCTGGAAAGAAGAACAGATAGTAAATTAATCCATGCTGGAAATTGAATATTTTCTTGCATTTTTCTGATTTTATATCTATTTAAAACGAACAAATCATGCCATATTAATGAGAAAAAAAGAATAAAAGGCAAAATTTTAAGTGCTTCAGATAGTAAAAATAAAACTGGCAAAAAAATAGTAAAGATAATAGCAAACAATCTTATTTTAGCACTTATAAAACAATCTACAGCTTTATTTTCATCAATATTTGCAAGTATAGCCTCCTTTGAAATCTGCTGATAAATTTTTAATCTGATTGCTGCAGGCATAATTTTGCAATGCAATGATTTTACTTTGGAAATAAATTCCCCCCTTATTTTTTCTTTCTGCTTTTTGCATGTATATTTAAAAGGTGAAAATAGTATAAAGTCATCCAATTTAGAGCTCTTGATCGCTTTCGATTCAATATTGCTACTACTATAAATAGCTAATGATATAAATACCGCGGATACAGAAAGTAAAAATAAAAGCAGTTGCATACCTGTTCCCCATGAGGCATTAACCAGATCATTTTTATAATGATTACCGGTAAAATTCAAAACATAAGCCAGAGCAAAGGGAGTAATGCACAGGATAAACATTTCAGTGACTTTAGCGCTTTGCTCTGCTATAACTTCTTTTTTTATTGTTATTTTTTGATGAAGCATCTGATAACTGTCCTGTATATATATATCAAGCTGACCTCCATATATTCTTAAATCAGGAATAATCCTAAGAATTTGATCAGCACTGCAGCTTTTGAACTGTTCTCTAAAAAGAAATAGAGCTTTATCAAGGTCGATATGTGCTAGCAGGCAATTTTTTAATTTGGTCAAAGCTTTGTAAAGATGCCTATGCATTCCTGGGGTTTTTTCCAGCTCGTCTTTAGCCTTTATCAAGGATTCTTCTAAAGTGTTGCCTGCATTTAAATCCGCAGAAATCACTTCAAGCAGCCATAATAATTGAAGATCAAAACTGCTTCTTTTTTTGTTTTGCAAAAAGACTCTTAACCTAAAACTGCAAATTACAGCAGTAATAGCAGAAATTATCAAAAATAAAAGAGGACTATTGCCTAAAAAAGGAAAAGCTGCCAAAAAAACTAGAGACAGAACTATTATAAAAAACAAAATTAGTCTACCAAGATTATTTGTCGATTTTTTGCAAAAACTAAGCTTAACCATTTATATCAATCTCCTGCTTTGTGCGAAAAAATAATTCGATAAGTGAATTCTCCCGATTCATAGCCAGAAATTTCAATTATTTCTTCAATTTTTCTTTCACCGTTTTTGTTTCTGCTTAACTGTATTAATATGTTTACTGCACTTGATACAAGCCTGCGGCAAGCTTCCCATGGTAAATGTGAATGCATAATAATCATTAGTGAAAGTCTTTCCAGCATGTCAAGACAACTATTTCCATGTCCTGTACTCATTGATCCGGGATGCCCCGTATTCATTGCCTGTATCATGTCATAGGTTTCCTGACCGCGAACTTCACCGACAATTATTCTGTCAGGTCTAAGACGAAGGGCAGCTTTAATTAGCGCCGATAATGTTATTTGACCGCTGCCGTCAGGAGTAGCCTGTCTTGCTTCAAGCCTTACAAGATCTGTAATTCCCTGAAGATCAAGTTCTGCGGCATCTTCAATCGTAATAACTCTTTCGTCTGGTGGAATGAAAGCTGACATTGCATTTAGAAATGTAGTTTTGCCAGTACCTGTTCCCCCTGAGATAAAAATATTTTTTTTGTTAATGACAGCATTTTTTATATACTCTGCAATTTCTGAAGAGATAAAACCTGAATTGATCAATGCTTGTATTTCAGGCTTAATGCCTTTGAATCTTCTTATACAAAGATATGGTCCATTTACAGCAACAGGATTTAATACTGCCTGGACGCGCGACCCATCATTAAGTTTCATACCAGAAAGAGGGTTTTGCTCATTTATTAATTTGTTAGCTCTTCCAAAACAACGGCAAATAAAACTTTTTAGATGATCCTGGTCTTCAAAATTAAGAGCAGCTTTTGAAATTTTACCTTTTTTTTCATAGAAAATATTATTTGGACCATTAACCATAATTTCGGTAATATCATCGTCATCAATTAATTTTTGCAGAATATCAAAGCCTCGCATATCTGCAAAAATTTGATTAGCGATTGTTTTTTTTTCGTTAAGATCAAAACGCGAAAAATCTTCACTTTCTGCTACTGTTCTTAAAATTGCCTGACGTATATTATTATCTGATGTAAAAGAGCGATTCCCGACAAAACTAACTGTTTTTTCGATCAATTGTTGTCTTTGTGTTCTATTTGGCATCATTTTTCAATACCTCTGCCTTAATCACAATTTTTACATTCTGTAACTATTGTATGAGCTGATAAATCATGCAAAACATTTCCTAATTCCCTTCTTGCCTCCTGACAGTAAAAGAAATTTTGATCAGATATATCAAGAAAAAGATAATCGCTAAAGACAACTATTTTGGCAGCCATGTTTATGGGAATATATCTGCAATCTACCCAGAGAATGCTTTTTTCAGCTGAATTATCAAGTTTTTGTTTTGCTAAATCTATTACATTTTTTATTATTTCTGGGTTGCAACTGATGATATCATCTGATCTTTTTGGTGGCCTGAACTGGAGATAACCTGCGGGATGCATTTGCGTAAAAATACCGATTTTATCTGGATCCGGTGAACAATTCTGATGAATTGATAGAAGCAGCTCAGATAGATCAGGTCCCGAATTGTCGGGAGTACATATAAGCTTCATCAGATATGAAGGCATTAAAGGTAAATAATAAACCAGTAATCCTTCCGATAATTGTTCCAACATTTTTTCCTTAACAAAATCACTCGATTCACCATTAAGGTTTAGATACATGTAAATAAGGTTTTTTGTTTTCGACGCACCATTAATCAGATTTGCTTTGTTTGGGAGAAGAGGTTTGTGGTTAATTGTATAATTCTTGTGCTTGGATAAATATTGCTTGATAATATTTGCAATTGTACTTATTGATGCCGGCCAGGTTATATTTTTATCTTCAGAAGATGTTGTAATACTGTTAGTGCAGAAAAAGTAAAAAACAGTATTTTTGTCAATATATGAATTCAAATTTTCAATTTGATTAGGACTGATAAAACATAAATCAAATACCATTGGCGATAACTGATCAATAGTTTCTTTTGCAGGTGTTTTAATTGTGCAAATATCGCCGAAAATATTATTTAATGCCTCAGCGAGCTGCAAATCATATTTGCTTCTGTTGCTTGCTATAAGAATCTTAAATAGCTGCATAATAATCACCTCTGTTGAAAGTATACAATTGATGAAAATATTTAAAAGGTCTATTATTTCGACAAAAACAGACAAAGCTGGACAAAAACAGACGAAACTGGAGCAAAATAAATTTTATCAGCATTATTAAAGTAGTTTTGTTTTTGGTAATCATTGTTACTTGCAAGCAAATATTTTACATGATAATATAACTCTAGTTTAACGAAAAGCTTATTGCTTAGTTATATAACTTAATATTAGATCATCTTATCAAGAGTGGTGGAGGGACTGGCCCTTTGAAGCCCGGCAACCGCGGTAATGCGGCGGTGCCAATTCCAGCAGGTTTTACCTGACAGATGAGGAAAAGTGTTTTTTAGCCTCTTCTGTTTTCGGAAGAGGTTTTTTGCATTGTTAATTGAAAGGAAAGATTATTATGAAAAAAGAAGGTAAATGGCTATTTTCTTCAGAATCAGTTACTGAGGGACATCCAGACAAAGTTTGTGATCAGATATCTGATGCTATCCTGGATGCAGTTCTATCTGAAGATCCTATGGCAAGGGTAGCTTGTGAAACAGCAACTACAACCGGTATGGTTATGGTAATGGGCGAAATGACTACTACTGCATATGTAGATATACCTAAAATTGTCAGAGACACAGTACGTGATATAGGTTATATAGACCATAACAGTGGATTTAATGCCGATACATGTGCTGTTATGACATCTATTGATGAGCAATCCCCGGATATAGCAATGGGCGTAAATAAGTCTCTAGAAGCGCGTGAAGGTACGGAAGTTGACGATCTTGAAACTGGTGCTGGGGATCAGGGGATGATGTTTGGTTATGCCAATAAAGATACAGATGAATTGATGCCTTTACCAATTTTTTTGGCACATGCTCTTTCAAGAAGGCTTGCGGAAACACGCAAATCAAATGTTGTTGACTATCTTCGTCCTGATGGAAAATCTCAAGTAACAATTGCCTATAAAGGTGACAAACCGATACATATAGATACAGTAGTTATTTCTACACAGCATGATGAAAATGTTGATAGAGAAACAATTAAAAAGGATGTTCTCAAATATGTTATAAAACCTGTTTTGCCTGCGGAAATATTTGATGAAAAAACTAGAATTCTTATTAATCCTACAGGTAGATTTGTTGTTGGTGGGCCTCAGGGTGATGCCGGACTTACGGGTAGAAAAATAATTGTTGATACTTATGGTGGATATGCACGACATGGCGGTGGTGCCTTTTCTGGCAAGGATCCGACAAAAGTTGATAGATCAGCTGCATATGCGGCGAGATACGTTGCTAAAAATATTGTTGCGGCTGATTTGGCGGATTCATGTGAGATCCAATTGGCATATGCAATAGGTGTTTCTCATCCTGTTTCGGTTGCAGTTGATACTTTTGGCACAGGAAAAATATCAGATGAAATATTATCGGATATTGTTAATAAAGTTTTTGATTTGCGTCCGGCTGCTATTATAAAAAATCTTGATTTGCGCAGACCAATATATAAGCAAACTGCTTCTTATGGGCATTTTGGACGTTCAGATCTAAACTTGCCTTGGGAAAAAACAGATAAAGTAGATTTGTTGAGGAAATATGCCCAGTTATGATGACAGAAATTTATATGATGAGGGGTTAAGCCGATCCGAGATAAATCAAACCGGAATAGTGGAAGGCATTTTATTTCAAAACGAAGGAAATGGCTTTACTGTTTGTGCAATAGTTGGTGAGACTGATTATATTGCAGCAGGGGATATGCCTGGTTTAAGAGAAGGTGATTCTGTCCGTTTGTATGGTTTATGGACAGAGCATCCTGAATATGGAAAACAGTTTAAAGTCATTAGGTATGAACCATATATACCGGAAACAGAACAGGGAATTGTTGACTGGCTTTCTTCAGGATTTATAAGAGGTATCGGTCTGGCAACTGCTCGTAAATTAGTTCGTCGTTACAAAGACAATACTTTGACTATTTTACTCGAAAACCCTGAAGAGGTTGCTAAGTTGAAGGGGATGTCTCTTAATAAGGCAAGAGACATATCTTTACAATTAAGAGAAAAAAAGAATTATCAGGATCTGGTTATGCTCCTATCACCTGCGGGAATAGGAGCAGACCGGATTTTGTCTATTTACAAGGAGTTTGGCAATTCAGCAGTTTCAACTATTCTAACAAATCCCTATATGTTAATTGATAAAATAGCGGGTATTGGTTTTGTAGCGGCAGATAAAATTGCTTCTGCCGCCGGATTTTCTTTTTCCGATGACCGAAGAGTAGAGTCGGCAATAATTTTCTGGCTGCGGCAAAATTTGATGTCGGGTAATACATGGTGCTATAAAAAAGAAATTATTTCAGGAACTTTTAAATTGTTGAGATCTGTTGAAATAACAGTAATAGAAAAAGCATTAGATAATTTGGTTAAACAACAAAAAGTTGTTTTACTAAATTTTATGAATAAGAATGAAAATGTAAATAAAGACAGGGTTAAGACAGAATTAGCATTGACACAAATTTATGAGCTTGAAAATGAAATTGCACAAAAAATAATAACTTTATCAAAATCAGAGCCGCAAAAATTTTCGGAGTGGCAAAATAAAAAAAATATCACAGATGCAATAAATTATTTGCGATCCTGCGGTTCTGGTCAAAGTGTTTTTGATATTCTATCGGAAGAGCAAAAAGATGCACTTGCTGTTTGTCTTTCTTCACAGGTTAGTGTTCTAACCGGCGGTCCTGGAACCGGTAAAACAACAATGATAAAAGCTGTTTGCAGTTTTGCTGAAAATGAGGGCGGAAGGATAATTCTTGCTGCTCCTACAGGTCGTGCTGCAAGAAGATTAAGTGAAGCTACTGGTTTAGAAGCAAAAACTCTTCATAAATTATTGGCAATGTCTAAAGAATCAGTTGATGAGAGCTCAAAGATAATTAAAGAAAAAAACCAAGTACACCTAAATGCAGATATAATTGTGATTGATGAAACCTCAATGCTTGACTGTTTTTTGTTGTACAACCTTTTGTCTGCGATACCTGTTGGAACCAGGCTGATTCTGATTGGCGATTCTGATCAGTTGCCTTCGGTAGGCCCTGGACAAGTTTTGAAAGATATGATTAACAGCGGAATTTTTCCTGTAGCAAAACTTACAAAATTATTTAGGCAGGCTGAGCAGAGTTTGATTGTCAGAAATGCACATAGAATAAAATCAGGAATATGGTTTGAGCTGGACCAGTCATTTGAAAGTTCTTTTATCTGGATATCTAAAGATTCTTCTGAAGATATGGCTGATGCTGTGGTAAGTTTATGTAAAAATATTATTCCCGGACAATATGGTTTTGATATCAAACGTGATGTTCAGATTTTAACACCAATACGTAAAGGATCTGCTGGAGTAAAAGAATTAAATTTTAGACTGCAACAGATTGTTAATCAAAATCAAAGTGATTATATCATCGTAGAAGACACGAAATTCATGGTTGATGACAAAGTAATGCAATTAAAAAATCAATATGATATTCCGTGGGAGTCTTTGCTAACAGGAGAAAACGGGCAAGGCATAATGAACGGCGAAACGGGCAGGATAATCGAAGTGTGCCAAAAAGAAAAGCGGATAAAAATTTTGTTTGAAGATGATAAAATAACTGAATATGATGAATTTAATTTGAGAAATATCGATTTGGCCTATGCTGCGACTATACATAAAAGTCAGGGAAGCGAGTATCCTGTTGTTGTACTTGTAATGCCCCCATCAGCACCGCTTTTACAAAACAGGTATTTACTATATACTGCTGTAACAAGAGCAAAAAAGAAAATATTTTTGATTAGTAGTCGTTCAGTATTAAAAAGAACTATGGAAAATAAACAAACCATCCAACGAAAAACTTCTCTTGAAAATTTATTGAGGCTTTATAAATGATCATATCAGATTTGTTTGCTCCAGATATATGCATTATCTGTAAAAGACCTGCTGCCAGATTAAAAGACTTCTCTGGATTTTGCCGTTTTTGTCTAAGTCAAATTCCTTGGAGGACGTCTAATTTGCTTTTGTCTGATGAAGAAATATTTTTTTCGCATGAATATAACAATAGATTTCCAATATATTATAATCAAACCAGAAATCTTAAAATTTATGCCGCTTGTGACTACAGTAGGCAATTAAGACATTGTTTGCTGCAATTTAAATTTCATAATAAATCTGGTCTGGCCAAATCTTTTGCATGTATTATTACGAGTGCTCTTCGCTCACAGAATGTTTTTTTTGATACTGTTGCGGCCGTTCCTCTTCATCAAAAAAGATTGTCTGATCGCGGCTATAATCAGGCTGGTCTTTTAGCAACAGAAATTGCTGAAATCCATAAATGTTCGGATCTTTCATATCTTCTTGTCAGAAATAAATATACGCAGCGCCAAAGTGAGCAAATTAATAAAATACAGCGATATTTAAATCTGGAAAATGCTTTCTCTCTCAATAGAAATATATGCTCTGAAGATACCAAAGTTATTTTGAAAAACCGCAAGGTGCTGCTTATTGATGATGTTATTACCACAGGTGCGACAATCAGAGCTGCTGCTATTCCTTTGCTAGCGGCAGGTGCAGATGTGACAGCAATTGCTGTAGCTTCGGACCATTCTTGATATTAAGGCAAAAGTTAAAATAATGGTAACAAGCTTACTTTACAAATTGCTCCAGTTCACAAATTAGTCGAAACAAGTTATACTTAAGTTGCCTGAAGTGTTAGTTACTCTCTGTTTTGAACCTTCATGACATAAACGGGAGCTCGGGTCATTGTGGAATAAGATCAGGTCTCCAGATGTGTTTCTGTAGAGAAAGATCGAAGACCGCAGCAGGGCACCCACCTGGCGAATCGCTGGGTGTCAAAAAGAGAGGACGGCATTTCGGGTTTTTTGCTGCAATTTTTTTCGGTATGTTTGTTACAGGTATTACTGTTATTCGCTATAATTTTGATATAATAACCTTTTGTGTAGATTATGTATTAATTATATAAATAGGTAGTTTGAGGGGTTTTATAATGGGTTTATATTCTGATGCAAAGTCCATAGCGGGGCGTGACCCTGCTGCTAGAAATGTTTTTCAGGTGATTTTTTTGTATCCTGGTTTTCATATTCTTATTTTTCATAAATTTGCAAACTGGTTTTATCGTCACCGCCGATTTATTTTTGCTAGATGGATTTCACAGACTGGAAGGTTTTGGACAGGAATAGAAATTCATCCTGGGGCTAAAATAGGTAAAGGTCTTTTTATAGATCACGGCAGTTGTGTCGTTATAGGTGAAACTGCAGTTGTTGGTAATGATTGCACAATATATCACGGAGTTACTTTAGGCGGAACAGGTAAAGAAAAGGGAAGAAAACGTCATCCTACTATAGGGGATAATGTTCTTATTGGTGCCGGTGCTAAAATTTTAGGTCCTATTAAAATAGGTAAAAGTGTATTGGTCGGTGCTAATTCAGTTGTCTTACATGATGTACCTGACGATGCTACTATAGTTGGTGTCCCTGGGCACGTTGTCAAACATCAGGGTAAAAAACATATTAATCATAATACTGAACTTGATCATGCAAGTGCACCAGATCCGCTAGAACAAGAGATATGCAGACTTATGCGCAGAATATCAATATTAGAGAGAGAAATGAAGTTAAAGACTGGTGCAGATTGTGAAGTTTCCTCAGGCAATATTGTCAAAAATCCAGAAAAGAACAATAATATAGATATGAAAAAATAATTTATTTACTCGGGAGGCCTTTTTAAGTGAAAGTTTTTAATACACAGACCAGGAAAAAAGAAGAATTGATTCCTCAAGAGCCAGGACATTATAAAGTATATGTATGTGGCCCTACTGTATATAACTTTTTCCATCTTGGTAATGCCAGACCTTTTATAACATATGATACTTTGCGCAGATATCTTGAATACAGAGGAAATAAAGTATCATATGTTCAGAATTTCACTGACATTGATGATAAAATGATCAACCGTGCTTTGCAGGAAAATATAACTGTGCGAGAGCTTGCAGACAGATTTATTGAGGAATATTTTAGGGATGCCGATGGCTTAGGAATAAAAAGAGCAACAGTGCATCCGAGGGCGACTGACTGTATTGATGAGATGATCAGCATGATAGAAGAATTAATGGAAAAGGATTATGCATATGTAGCTGATGATGGCGTTTACTTTAATATGGTGAAGTTTAAGGATTATGGTAAACTTTCCCATTTTAATCTTGAAGAGTTGGAAGCAGGTGCAAGTGAAAGACTTCAGGGCGATAGCAACAAAAAAAATCCTATGGATTTTGCCTTGTGGAAATTCAAAAAACCTGATGAACCTTTTTGGCAAAGTCCCTGGGGTGAGGGCAGACCTGGCTGGCATATTGAATGTTCTGCGATGGTACGTAAATATCTTGGTGAAACCATTGACATACACGGAGGAGGCCAAGATCTTATTTTTCCACATCATGAAAATGAAATTGCTCAAAGTGAAGCTGCGAATGAAAAGCCATTTGCAAGATACTGGCTTCATAATGGTTTTATAAATGTAGATCAGGAAAAAATGTCAAAATCCACCGGTAATTTTTTCACCGTTAGAGATCTTGTACAGAAATTTGATTATACGGTATTACGGTTTTTTATGCTTAGTGGACATTATAGAATGCCGATAAATTTTTCTGCAGAATTGCTTACTTCAGCCCAAAATGGCTGGGAAAGAATTTGTACTTGTGTTGAGAATCTTGATTTCGTTGCCCAAAGCGCTCCAAGCAAAGCGGTTAATGAAAACGCCATAAAAACCCAACAAGATATAAAAGCGGCTATTTCACAATATCAGGATGAGTTTTTAAGTGCGATGGAAGATGACTTGAATACTGCTGACGCTATATCTGCAATATTTGAAATGGTAAGAGCTGCGAATAGTGCAGCATCTGTACAAGGAGTAAGTGCCAAAGTTCTTAAAGAAGCTGCGCAGAAAATTCGTGAGTGGCTCGATGTGCTGGGGTTAAATCCTGATAATGAAAAAACCGAGATTCCTCAGGATATATTAGATTTAGTAGAAGAAAGAGCAGAAGCCAAAAAAGCAAGAGATTTTGCCAGAGCTGATCAAATTCGCCAGATTGTGGCTGATAAAGGTTATCAGATTGCAGATACGCCCCAAGGTGCCAAGGTTTCAAAATTATGATGGACTTTGAAGATAAAATTACTTCAAGCGAAATGCCTGTTTCTGTTATGGCATACATAGGAGATGCAGTTTATGAGCTTTATATACGTGAAGCTTTAGCAGATAAATTCAAAGGTAAATCCGGGGAGCTTCATAGAAGATGTGTACGTCTTGTAAAAGCATCGGCGCAGGCAGACATTGCTAGAAGATTACTAACAGATATGACCGAAGATGAAGAAGCAATTTTTAGAAGGGGACGTAATAATGCTCCCTGTAGTCAGGCAAAACACGCTGCACCTATTGATTATAGAATTGCAACAGGGTTTGAAGCGTTGATAGGATATTTACACTTGAATAAACGTAAACAAAGAATAAATCAGATTATGGAACGTATTTTGGAGGATTATGCATATGGTGAAGATAGAGGAAAGTCAGGACAGACTTGAAGGGCGTAATCCTGTTCTGGAAGCTTTGCGTGCAGGAAGAACTATAAATAAACTTTGGGTTCAGAAAAGGCAAGGACGTCCTGATCCCACAATGTCTAAAATTATTAACAAGGCTAAAGAGCTTGGTGTGGTTATTGTGGAAACAGATAAAGCTGTGCTGGATCAAATTTCACAATCGCATGGACACCAGGGTGTAATTGCACAGGTAGCTGCTCATGATTATGTTGATCTCGATCAATGTTTATCTGATTTGGAGAGTAAAGGAAAAACGCCTTTTATAATAATTCTTGATTCGATACAGGAAAGTTATAATTTAGGATCAGTACTTAGAATAGCTGATGCTGCTGGCGTGGATGCGGTAATTATACCAGAACGACGCTCTGTAGCTCTTGATGCTGCTGTTGCTAAAGCCTCTGCCGGTGCGATTGAATATGTTCCGGTTGCAAGAGTTGTTAATCTTGCCCAAACGATAATGAAGCTCAAAGAAAAAGGATTCTGGATTGCCGGAACGGATGCTGATGCCTCGCAAAAATATTATCAGGCTGACTGGAAAGGCCCATTGGCTATTGTTACAGGCAGTGAAGGTAAAGGTATAAGTGCCGGTTTGATAAAACATTGTGATTTTTTGGTTTCAATACCTATGTCAGGTAATGTTAATTCCTTAAATGCAGCGGTAGCCACAGGAATAATCGTTTTTGAGGCTTGCCGTCAACGCAATATTAATTGATTTTCAGGGTGAAAAAATAATTACTGAAGGTTAATTAGGATTATATGCTGTTATACAGGGGGCATAATGTGAATGCTGATACAAGTGATAATCAACAAAGAGATCTTGATCTTATAAAAAAAATAAATTCGGGAGATTCTGAAGCAATAGAAATATTACTTGGCCTTTACAAAGGATTAGTCAGATATAAAGCATCATCTATGTTTATGGCAGGTGCAGACGTAGATGATGTAATTCAAGAAGGAATGATAGGCTTATTTAAGGCTATTAGAGATTACAAACCGGAATATGGACTTAATTTTGCTTCCTTTGCCGGATATTGTATAGCATCACAAATTACTGATGCAGTAAGAGGGGCTTCTAGACAAAAACACAGGCCCCTTAATGAGTCAATTTCTTTTCAAAGTAGTGTTGGTAAAAATAGTGAACAAGACTTACAGTTGCAGGATTTGATTTATGCTTATAATCAGCCGGATCCTGAGCAACAGCTACTCAATAGTGAGCAACAGATTGAATTACAGGAATTTATAAAAACCCATCTTAGTAAATTTGAGTATAAAGTAGTATTATTGTATTTAGAGGCATTACCTTATCAGCAGATTTCAGAATTTCTCGATTGCTCAGTAAAAAGCGTGGATAATGCTTTGGGAAGAGTAAGGAGAAAATTGAAAAACTATCAAGGTGATAAATAAACTAAGGAAGGAGAATTTTCATGAATAAAAAAATAAATAAAATTATGATTGTCATAATTATTTTTTTGATTATGGTTCTTCCTTCATCTGGTTGCGTTAGATTTAATAATGCATGGTATGACCTCACCGCTCGTTTTAGTGGTGAACAGGTTGAAATACATAATACAGGACAAAGATTGTCGGAAGTAGAATTAATAAAGCTTATTACTTCTGCTATTAGAGGAGACAGTGAACTTTCTTCATATTATCTTAGTATTCCTTCTAAGCAACTTAATGGAATTTCCTTGGATGAGTTTCAGCAATATATACGCTTTTTGCGAAAAGGTATCAGTGGAGATGTACATTCTTTTTTAATTATGTCGGATGAGGATCTTTTACAAAAACAGGAAGAAATGCGTATTGCTTTGCCGCAATATAGTGAATTAATTGACAATAGTATTGCCTATTGGATAATTTTTCGTCAATCCGGTAAAAATGATGAACAATTTGCAGTATACCTTCAGAAGGACGAAAACGGATTTGTGTATTTGTCTTCTGAGTGGGTACAGCAGCTTTTATATCTATCAAATTATGCCACCCTCTATTTTGATGCTATTGATACAAAAAATACGGAAGCTCTGGCTTTTTTGATTGATCAAACAAGTGAGAAAGATTCAATACTGATGGCTAGGTCTGCTTTTATTATTGATTTTTATCAAAACAATATATCCTCCAGAACGAATGAGTTCAGTTTAAGTTCAGCACAAATTGATAGTATAGAATTTGAACAATTTGGAATCAGAAATCTTGATAATACACAAGCAGTAAGCAGACGCGTGCAGTTTCGAATTGATTCCAGAGACGTTCTTTCGGCGGATGATGTTATTTTTGATGTTCTTAATCAAAATGATTTAATGGTGTATCATCAGAATGAACCTTTGTTTGAGCTGGCAAAAATTGAAGATTCTGATTTGTCAAAGGTCTGGTCTTACAGATTTGAACAAATCACAGGATCTCCTTTTTCACATACTGATGAAAATTGTAAAATATATGGTGATGGCAGCTCTCTTCTTAATTTGTCATATAATGGAATAAGTGTAAGTATTCAAGGTGACTGCCAAAACCATGAATCATGGAATGGCGTTGTCAGGTCAGTAATTTTAAGCAATTCCATGTATCGTCTAGGCAGTGGATTGCGTCCAGGAGATAGCGTGGATCAGATTTTGATCAGATATCCTTTTGCTGATGAAATGAATTATAATATTCAAGGTAAATTTGATGGAGGAACCGTCACAATGAAATTTGATATCGATCAAGATATTATAGATAAGATAGAGCTGTCGTTTGTTCCAGGAGAAATCAGTTGAAGGAAAATACTTTTCAATGAATTTTAAGAGGTAATATGGATTTAAAAGATATTAAAACGAACAACAACCATAACAGTTTTCAGGTTTTGGTAGACGCAGATGCTTGTCCCCAAAAAGTGAAAAGTATTGTAGAAAACCGGTGCAAAAAACACATGTGTAAATTAATTTTTTTTACCGATATTAATCATGAGATAAAAACAGCTTATGGAGATGTTGTTATAGTCGATCAGGGTCACGATTCAGTTGATCTGGCAATTATTAACCGAATTAGAACGGGAGATATTGTTGTTACACAAGATTATGGCTTGGCGGCGCTCGTTTTGTCGAAGAAAGCCTTTGCTATACATCCTTCTGGTAAAGCTTTTACAGATGCAAATATTGATTTCCTTTTGATGGATAGACATCTTTCTGCACAATCAAGAAGAGCAGGAGAAAGAGTGCAAAGACATAAAAAACGAAACAACAACGATAATGATAATTTCGCTGTATCTTTTGAAAAATATTTTTCAAAAGATGCTTGACAAAATCATTATACAAGATTACAATAACCTACGCTGCACATGCGCCCGTAGCTCAATTGGATAGAGCGTCTGACTACGGATCAGAAGGTTATGGATTCGATTTCTGTCGGGCGCGCCATAAGCAGGAAAGAGATGATCTGTTAAGAGTTTTTACTCAAAAGATCGTCTCTTTTTATATGTTTTGAATATAAAATATAAAAACTGTTGAAAAACCCACATAAAATGGAATAAAAAGTTCAGGTTTCAAACTAAATCTTGTGGTTTTATTTGTTTTACTAGTGATAATGAAAGCAAGGTACAGTATTATAATAAGAGCAATTATGATAAACCAAGGGATAATCATAGCTGATATTATAAGCACAACTGTTTCCCCTTTAAGACTTTGTATAATTGAAGGAAACTTTTCAAATAAGAGAATAAAAATAGAAAGTATAGTGATAATTACTATTTTTATTATTAACGGTAAAAATTGATTTAACTGCAAATTTGCCAGAATAAAAGCAGGAATCAAAAGCCAGATATAAATGCCATAAGGTGGATTTTTCTGATCATAACGTATCATTACCCATACAAGAAGCGAAGATGAATAGGCTGTAAAAAGCAAAGCTTTGGCAAAATCTGAATTTATAGTATGCGGAGAGAACAGTAGTGCCGATCCACTGAATAAAAGCATGGTAAGTATTTCAATTACCGCATATCTTGGAGAAATTTTTTTTTGGCAATATCTGCATTGTCTTTTCAAAAAAAGATAGCTGAAGACGGGTATAAGATCTTTGGGGGCAAGAATATGATCACAATTTGGACAGTGTGAACGATCTGTAGTAATATTCTTTTTTTCAGGTAATCTATAAATGCAAACATTTAAAAAGCTGCCTATCATAAGACCGTAGACCCCAAACAGGCAAATAAAGAAATAATCCATGAAGATCTCCTCTGTAGTTTTTTGTTAAGCCCCTAAGCAAGAAGTCTTGGGCTATCCTTTACATTTTACCATGCTTATGCTAAAATCTTGTAGCTATTGTCAATTTGGCACTTAGGTGCATTTTAGGAGGAATATATTATGGCTTCTGTGATGGAGAAGAAAGAAAAAAATGTGGTTACTTTGACCATTGATGTCACCCCCGAAGCTTTTGCAGACGCTTTACAGCGTGCATTTGCCAAAAACCGCAAGAATTTCAATGTGCCTGGATTCCGTAAAGGGAAGGCTCCAATGCAAATTGTGACAAAATATTATGGTGAAGGAATTCTTTATGATGATGCAATTGATTTTGCAGCAACTCCTGCTTATACAGCAGCACTTGAGGAACATGATATAGAACCTGTATCACGTCCAGAGATGGATATTATTGAGATTGGTAAAGATGTTGGACTCAAGTTTTCTGTAGATGTGACAGTAAAGCCTGAAGTTACTCTTGGAGCATACAAAGGTGTAGAGGCAGTAATGCCTGAAGTTTCTGTCAGTGATGAAGATGTTGAACGTGACCTTAAGGGTGTTCAAGAACGTAATGCCCGCCAGATAAACATAGAAGATAGAGCTGTCGAAGATGGCGATATTGCTAATATTGACTATGAAGGATTCCTTGATGGTGTTCCTTTCGAGGGTGGTAAAGGTGCAGATTATGATCTTACTATTGGATCAAAAACTTTCATTCCGGGATTTGAAGAGCAATTAATTGGAAAATCAATTGATGATGAGTTTGATATAGATGTTACTTTCCCTGAGGATTATGGTAGTGAAGAATTAAAAGGTAAAGCCGTTGTTTTCAAAGTTAAAATAAATGGAATCAAAGTAAGGGAATTGCCTGAACTTGACGATGAATTTGCAAAAGATGTGAGTGAATTTGATACTCTTCAGGAATATAAAGAAAGCCTGCGTCAGAAACTTCTGGATAATGCGCAAAAGAGAGCTGACGGAACTTTTGAAGATAATGTAGTACAAGCAGTTGCTGCTAATGCTACTGTTGATATTCCGGAAGTGATGATAGACCGTGAAGTTGAGCAGATGATACAAGAACAAAGCCAACAAATGCGCTATCAAGGTATAGAACTAGAGCAATATCTTGGATATATCGGACAAACTATGGATACTTTTAAAGAACAGATGAGGGATTCTGCTCAGAAAAGAATATTGATGAGTCTGGTCATTGAAACTGTTGCAAAAGTTGAAAACATTGAAGCAAGCGAAGAAGAAATTGAAGCAGAGATCGAAAGACTTGCTGCAATGTATCAGATGAAGGCCGAGGATCTAAAGTCAAGAATGCTTGGAGATGACAGTAATTTCGTTAAAGAAAATGTCATTCGTCAAAAATCCGTTGAACTTCTAAAGTCAGAAGCTGTGAAAATAGCTCCTCCGGAAGCTGAAGAAAAAGAAGAAGACGAAGATGTTTCAGATAAGGCTGAAAAATAATATTTTTTCAGATTATAGAAAAAATATTGAAACCAGTGAAACGAAAAATGCATACTGATTACAAAAAGATCGATAATGTAAAACAGGTATGCTAAAATGAATAAAAAAATGAGTGTAGGGGAGCTTTTATAAGTTCCCCATCGCCATATGGAAGGAGAACAAAAACAATGAGTCTTGTACCTGTTGTTATTGAACAAACAAATCGTGGAGAACGCTCTTATGATATTTATTCAAGATTACTTAAAGAGCGGATTATTATTTTAAGTGATGAGGTTAACTCTGTAACTGCAAGTCTTATAACAGCACAGTTGCTGTTTTTAGAGGCGGAGGATCCTGATAAAGACATTCAGTTATATATTAATAGTCCAGGGGGAGAGGTGACTTCCGGTCTCATGATTTATGACACTATGCAATACATTAAAGCGGATGTGCAGACTATATGTATGGGTATGGCAGCAAGTATGGGAGCTTTTCTTCTTGCTGCGGGGACTCCTGGTAAGAGATTTGCTCTCCCGAATGCGGAAGTAATGATCCATCAGCCTTCTGGTGGTGCACAAGGACAAGCTACAGATATACACATAGCTGCGGAACATATTCTTAAAATGAAAAAAAGATTGAATACTATTTTGGCTGAGCGTTGTAATCAGCCGATTGAAAAAATAGCACTTGATACAGAAAGAGACAGATGGATGGATGCTGAGCAGGCAAAAGATTATGGTATTATAGATCATATTATGGAGAAGAGGGCTTAATAAAATGTCAGATAGTGGAAACAAAGGAAAAGGTGGCGGACAACCGCCGCGCGGTGGAAGCAAAAAAGGTAATGGATCATCACAGGATATATATACTCCTGTTGCCTGTTCTTTTTGCGGAAAATCCGAAGGGCAGGTTAGTAGATTAATTGCCGGTCCTGGTGTGTTTATTTGCAATGAATGCGTTCAGTTATGTGAAGAGATTCTTGATGAAGAATTAGACGCTCTGGAAGCTGAAGCAAAAGAATATCCTGCTTTTACAGAATTAATGTCTCCACTGAAAATAAAAGAAGCCCTTGATCAGTATGTAATAGGTCAGGATAGGGCAAAAAAAGCATTGTCAGTAGCTGTTTATAATCACTATAAAAGGGTTTATTCGCAAAATAGTAAACAGATTGAAACAGGGAATAAAAAAAATGCGAAAAAAAACTCGGAAGAAAACAAATCTCAGACTGAAGATAAAAGTGTTCTGGAAGATGTGGAACTTGCAAAAAGTAATATTATGCTTTTAGGGCCTACAGGAAGCGGAAAGACTTTACTTGCACAGACCCTGGCAAGAATTCTTGATGTGCCTTTTGCAATTGCAGATGCAACCGCTCTGACAGAAGCCGGATATGTTGGTGAAGATGTTGAAAATATCTTACTTAAACTTATTCAAAATGCAGATTTTGATATTGAAAAAGCTCAAAGAGGCATAATATATATCGATGAAATAGATAAAATAACCAGAAAGTCCGATAACCCTTCAATTACGCGTGATGTAAGTGGTGAAGGTGTACAGCAGGCTTTGCTCAAAATACTTGAAAGTACTGTAGCTAATGTTCCTCCTCAAGGTGGAAGAAAACATCCGCATCAAGAATTTATTCAAATAGATACAACTAATATTCTTTTTATTTGCGGAGGTGCGTTTGACGGTATGGATAAAATTATCCAGGACCGAACAGGCAAAAAGTCTATTGGTTTTGGTGCTAAGATTGAAACTAAACAGGAAAAAGAGTCTGTAGACATTCTTAGTAAAATTATGCCGCAGGATCTCTTGAAATATGGTCTTATACCTGAATTTATAGGAAGAGTTCCGGTTATAGTTTCTTTGGAAGGATTAAATAAAGAGTCTCTTGTAAGGATACTCAAAGAACCTAGAAATGCTCTTGTAAAACAGTATCAAAAGCTGTTTGAGTTTGATGGTGTTGATTTGATTTTTGATGATGCAGCCATCGATGAAATAGCCAGCCAGGCATTGGACAGAAAGACAGGAGCCAGAGGCCTTAGAGCTATTTTGGAAGAAATCATGCTTGATATAATGTTTGATATACCATCAAGAGATGATGTTGAATCCTGCACAATAACCAAGGAAAGTGTTTTGAAAAAATCAAGCCCTCTCCTTATTTTGAAAGAAGAAAAAAGCGCCTGATTTTATTAGTTATATAAATTTTATCAACTGATAAATCATTTTAAATCTTTTTTGTAATTTTTTGACTAAAAATGTCTTGTTTTGTCGAAGAACAGATGTCCTTGTGGACATCTGTTTTTTGTATGCTAAATACATATTTTAATACATAGTAATTCTAATTTTTTTATGCTGCAAAGCGGAAAGGGGAAAAATGCAAAAGGCTGATCGTAATATTTGTCAGAGTATAGCTGAATTAAATCAGGAATGCTTTATAGCGATAGGTGGTAAAAATCAGTCATGGATAATATATCCAGAAGCAGATATTCCTTTATATGTTGCAAAATCTACTGATTCGTTTATTGATAGTTCAGTTGCT
Source organism: Ercella succinigenes (assembly GCF_900002895.1). NCBI lineage: Bacteria > Bacillati > Bacillota > Clostridia > Eubacteriales > Oscillospiraceae > Ercella > Ercella succinigenes. The sequence continues at coordinate 163,853 of NZ_CDHP01000008.1, forward strand.
GAAAAGTTAAGAGAGATATATCATCGTGGAATTCCTCATTGCTATGGCAAGGTTTTTTTGCCTGCTATAGGTGAGGTTTGCTACATCTTTGACTACATTGAAGGGGTTTGTTTGAATGAAAAAAAATCAGGCATAAGCAACGATAACTTAATTTTAATATTCATAAAACTGTTTGAGCTTTTGGTTTATTTGCAAAACATGTTTGAAAAAGAAATATGGCATCTGGATATAAAGCCGGAGAATATAGTTATAAGAGAAAATGAGCCAGTATTAATAGATTTTGGAGCTGCTTTTTTTAGTAAAACAAGCGAACACAAAGAAATTCTGGGAGAAGTTGATAATAGTTATACTCCTGCCTATGCAGCACCAGAACTTCTATGCAATAAACCGAATTCAAGAAGTGATGTATATTCTCTAGGTTTGACCTTAGCCTGCAAATTATCTGTTTTAGATGTAGAGTTGTTTAAAGAAAAAACAGCAGAAGAAATAACTAAACTTTTTCCTGATAGTATTTCTGATCTTATTCTAAAATGCTTGAACTCTGATTCAAGTTCAAGACCTCAACCAGATGAAGCGGCATTTTTGTTGAGAAAGTATTTTGCCAATAAAGAAGAGCAATTATCTGATCAGATTGCTAATCACAAAAATCAGGTAATCTGCGTATGGCAGTCTGCTGAACTTGCTTGCGAACTTGCGGCATCAATTAGTTGCCAGAATAACAAGGTTCTTTTGATTGATGCCGACTGGCTTGATACAAGAGCAGATATTCTTTTAGGGTTCAAAAAAATAAATAAAGACAATATAAAACCAATAGTGGCAAATTATCTGGACACAGCTTTGAATGCAGTAGAAAAAAAACAGTTGTCTACAAATCAATTGGAAAATCTTTCTCAGGAAACAATCATAGATAATCTTTTTCTGCTTGCTCCTTCGGGCAGATTTGAACCATTTGAAAAAGAGCAGCTGAAATCATTTTATGATCTGCTCACAGTTGCTAGGTCGAGTTACAATTACATAATTATTCTAGTTAATTCTTTGGTGTATGACGAACTTTCCTGTATTTCATTATCTTTGTCAGATCTTATTATTGTTGCAGTTGATGGACAAACTGATTCAATACGTGCACAGGGAAGGACTCTGAATTTTTTGAAATTTCGCCAGCTTATAGATGCAGCAAAAGTAAATTTTGTGATTTTCGATTATAACAGTTCTTTGGATTTGAGTAGAGGCATTATAAAGGAGCTTTGTCAAAATAGAATTTTAGGTTTTGTTACATACAATTCAATGCGCAGAAGTCGGAAAAATTCTTCTAAGCCATATGCTTCTGTTATTAGCAGAAAAAATAAAGCTGAGTACAAGGACATTCTAAAAAAAATTAATATTAAAATTGAAAGCAGGTAGTATTATGGCTATTATTCAATCCCATGCATTGCTGGCTGAGAAGATTGCAAAATATAGCGCTAATCCCGATAAAAAGCATATTCAGCGTACAAAAAGCAAGGAAAATATAAATGGGAATCAGCTAAGCGAACTTGTATCAAGTGTTTGCTCAAGAATTCTGTCAGATAATCCTCAGATTGTTGCCCAAACTACAACTGGACAGATTAGTGAATCTGTTTTACATGACTTGATTATCCAATATGCAGAAGAACAAAGTATTAGAGCAGGATATTACAGACAGCAAATAAAAAAGCAGGTGTTTGATTCTCTGTTTGGTTATGGTCCTCTTCAGTTTTTAATTGATGATCCGGATATAAGTGATATTGATGCAATAAGTCCATACGATATAACTATAAAAAAGCATGGAATCAGATCCAGAGTAAGCATAAATTTTGACAGTGCAAACAGTTACGAAATCTTTTGTCGCCTGATCATAATAAGACAAGGCGGTCTTATAAATGAAAATGACAGTCATTGCAGAGTAACTGATTTTAAAAACAGATTGAGAATAAATGTAACTGTTCCGCCAAGAAGTCTAAATTTCTCATGTCTAAGTATTAGAAAGCATTCTGTGAAATCACCAACAATCAAAGACTTGCAAAAAACAGGCATGTTCAGTCTGGATCTGATTCCTGTTCTGGAAGCACTTGCAAAAACAGATAAAAGTATTCTGATATGTGGTAGAGGTGGTTCCGGCAAAACCACATTACTAAGAGCGATCATTAATTCGATGGATCCACTTGAACGAATTCTTATAGCGGAAAGTGATTCAGAAATATATCCAGAAAAAAGCTGTTGTCTTTGTCATAGGATAAAACAAAAAAATGAAGGCGGCAAACCGGTAAGCCTCAGGGATTTGATAAGAGACGGTCTGACAATGTCATTGGATACATATTGTATAGGTGAAATAGTTGGCGATGAAGCATATGAATTTATCAGAGCTGCATATTCGGGACATAGATGTCTTGCTACAGTTCATGCCGTGAGTGCTGAGGAGGCTCTCGATAGAGTTGTTTCACTTGCCAGAGGCTGTACGGTAAGTGAGCCTAACGAAATTCTGAGAAATATGCTTGCAAAGAGCTTAGATATTGTTATATTTTTGAATGATTTTGCAATACAAAGAGTTATTGAAGTAACTAATTATGTGAAAGAAAGTGGTTTATATGAGCATTCAATTATTTGGTAAAAAGAAATTGAGGAGACAGCAGGTTCTGATCTTAACAAGCAGTCTTAATAGATGGTGTCAGGTTAAAGCTGATATATTATTTGCTTTTGAACAATCTCTATTTTCAAGTTTGGATGGTTGGTTAAAAGAAGAAATAAAAACACTGCTGATAAGAACAAAAGGCGGCATGTCAATTGATGCTGCATTATCTGATTTTGCAAAAATATCCGATCAGGAAAATTTTCAGGATCTAATTATTGCTTTAAGAACAAATATAAAAAAAAGAGGTAATTTACCCCTTCTGTTAGAAAATCTTGAATATCAGTTTTTTCAATTAGAAGAAGTATGTGAACAAAGAAAAATTCTAAACAAATCTGATTTTAAAGTAGTTTTTATAGGTTTAATTATTTCACCTGCTATATTTTTTGGAAGAATGATTTTTAACCAACATATTTTTCAGACTTTTTTGGAGCAAAGTATCGGATTGTTTCTCTTAACGATTTCGGCTTCTGGATATCTCCTAGGCATATTTCTTTTCTGCAAAGCCGTTAAAAAAATAAGCTTTTGAAGTTATATTAAAGGGAGTGTTGTTTTTGTTAATTGTTTTTATCGTTTTATGGATATTGGCAGCAATAATAATTTACCATCTCATCCCCTCCGTATTTTGCAGGATCAGTCCAAGACTGTTGCAAACTAAAATTTTTTCTCTCCAGGATTTTCACAAAAACATTTTTTTCGCGAGATATCAAAATTGTTCAGAAAAAATTACAAAAGTTTTTATCAAAGCTGGTTTTTATAAAAAAAGACAGTACTTAATGATCTCCTTATTTTATGTTTTGGTTCTTCTGAATTCCTTTTTTTTATATCTTGGTGGAGTAGACTTGCAAAGATCAATAGCAACTGCAATAGCTTTGATATGTTTTATGAATTATATAATTGCCGGCAGAATAAAAAAACGAAAAAAATTATTTGATGCTACTTTATATAAGATATACAGGTTTATTAATATGCAATTAGATACAGGTTTAATACTTAGTGATATCATTGCTTATTTACCGGCGGCAGTAAATGATGCCACCGTTAAGCCTGAACTTGAAAAAATGTCTGCAGTCTACAAATTAACTGGTGATATAGACAAAGCTATTATTGAGATAAGCTTGAGCTTTGAGAGTAGAGAGACTGAGTTGTTTGGCAATCATTTAAAACAATGCCTTGAAACAGGTGTAGCAGGAAAAGCTTTTTCACAAATGGAATCTTTGCTTTTTTCCAGATATATATCACATATAAAAGCACAGAATAATAAAGTGAAGAACTTGTTATTATTTAGTCTGATTTGTTCATCTATTCCAGTAATTATCGTTATGGTATTTCCGGTTATACAAGAAATGATTCAGGCTCTCAATAGTATTTGGGTTTAAGTGGTTGTAACGGCAAAAGCTGTATAACATAAAAAAGCAATATAAGAAAGGGAGAAGTAGAAATGAAAAAAATTTTTAATGAGTTTTATTGGAAGGTGACAATGGGTTTTAACAAAAGAATCGGTAAAATGATCTTAAATCGCAAAGGGTTTGGCATCAATGAGGTTATAGGATTAGCTGCAGGCATTATTGTGGCGGCCGTGGTTATCATTCCGGGATTAAAGAGTTTTGCGACTCTAATAATGGATAAACTTTCGGAGTGGTGGACTGATATGGCAGCAGGTATTTTTTCAACCTGAATGTGAATGATATGGATAAAGTTATTATAGCTATCATGAGTTCTATAATTATCGTGATTATGTCTGTTCAATTTGTCCTGTTTGGTATTCCTTTTATTAAACAGTTGCAATTTGAAAGGATTTGCCATGGTTTTGCTATGGATATGGATGCAACTGGTGGCATGGATTTTGATGCAGTTATCACTATGGATGAAATACTTAGTTCTAATGGATTTCATATAACTGAGGCTGATATACCTTTTAATTATCCATATGGAGAGGAGATGCATTTTTACATTAAAGCTGAAACAGATGGCTACAGAATCAATAAATATCTGCTTTTGGAGATTTTATCTATTGAAATGACTTATGAATTTGTACTTAAATCCAGGAATTCAGGAGGTGAAATAATTGGCTAAGGCAAGGCTGAAAAAAATCAAAAATTCAAAAGGATCCATAGCTCTCTGGCTCATTATTATATTTATTTTTGTAATGATTTTACTGCCATTTGCTGCAGGCATTATCAAATTGAGTTCTGCAAATAATAAAATAAGCAGGGCGAGACATGTTTTGCAAATTGTTTTACCTCAAGCATGGCATGGTTTTCAGGAGGTTTATATTTCCGATAATAAGGAACATGTAGAAATAAAAATTGATGAAATTGCTGTTAGAGAAATTCTAACGCAAACTGCAGTACAAAATTTGAATTTGAATTCTTTTTCGAATTTCAGTATTGAGCAAATTGATATCGAATATATTGATTTGTATTATTCAAATGAAAACGTATATTTACACACCCCCAGAATTATAATGCATTTAACTTTACAGGGCAGTGAAAAATATAAGCTTTCCCACACTTATGTTATGTCTTTGAAGGCTTTAAGAGATGTTCCTTATATAGAAATTAATTAGAAGGAGTTGATATATTTGACAAGAAAAAAGCAGATTTGCCTTTCTGTATTCCTTGCTGTGGTGATTATAGGTGCTATATGGGTATGCAGACCTGTTTCTGCTGAAAAGAACATAGTATCAATAATTATAGTTTCTCAAAATGTTTCTTCCGGAAGTATTATTGAAAAAGAATACCTGAGTGTTATTGAAATTTCTGAAGAGCTTGCGACGGGGGATTTCTGTACAGACGAGGAAGAAGCGATAGGAAAAATTGCAGCGGTCGATTTACATCAAGGAGAAATATTATACAAATCCAGACTGACAACAAAACCTTCAGGTATTTCATATGCTCTACAGGATCCGGATAGTAGACTAATGACAATAGCACTTTCTCCTGATCTGGCGAATGGCTTTTGGCTGGCTGCCGGTAACAAAGTAGATATTGACTTGATTTCCAGAGATCCAAAGACTGAAGATAAAATTATCAGTCTTGAAAATATAGAAATAGCTGCGGTTATAACAAAACAACTTTCAACAACAGATTACTATTATCAAAAAGAAATAAGTACCCCAATGATTTCATTATCTCTTAATAGGGAACAGGCAAAAATTCTTGCAGAAGGCATGGTTTATCGAGATGTTAGATTAAGTGTTGTCTGCGAATAAGTAAATTATTAAATTTATTAGTTTAAAATCTGTATACATTCACATAAACCTGCTTTTCTGTTATTATGGAGAGCAGGTGATTTTAATGTTTGAGAATCTTTTGCCAGCTGTTGAACGAGGAATACTGGATTCCACAGGTTCAATTCCTGTGGTATTCAAGGGAATAGAAAGATCCTTTGAAAAGGGATCGGTTTTGTCGAGCCCGAGCAGACATAACTATCATGAGCTAACATATATGAGAAGCGGTAAGGCTGTTTTTGAAATTGAGGGTAGAAAGATGACCTTAGAGAAGGGTGCTACCTTGGTCATTAGGCCTCATATGGCTCATACCATTGATGTTAAAGATAGTTTCGCAGATATGGTTGTTCTTTATTTTGGTTTTTCAAAACGTTTTTCAGATCCGGCTAACATGCCTTCTTCTTTGAGGGATATTGCACCGGAAACGCTTGAGCAATTTATAAACTTTGCCAGTGGTAAAGATGAGCAGTCTGATCAGGATGACAGACAAAAAGATCCTTATCTTCTTATCAGAGGTAAAAGTCGTCAGGATATAGCTACCCTTGTTGAAAGAATTTTGAAAGAGAATCGTCAGGATTCCTATGGTGGTGAATTAATGATGCAGCTTCTGGCAATGGAGCTTCTTGTAGCTTTAGCTAGGGGTTTGCGTGAAGAATGGGAAGAAAGCCTTAGAGTAAGGACGGGCAAAGCAAGGGAATTGGTAAGAATAGCGAGAGACTATATTATAAGGAATCATGATAGGGACATCTCTGTAGCTGAGGCTGCTTCTTATGTTTTTCTTAGTCAGGGATATTTTACAAGGGCTTTCAGAGATGAAACAGGAATAAGTCCAATGGCTTTTCTAATGCAAGTCAGGGTTGATCATGCCTGTAAGCTTCTTGAACAACAAGATATAAAAGTGAGTGGTGTTGCTTCTAAAGTAGGGTTTTCAAGTCCTCAGAGATTTAATGCTGCATTCAGAAAGCATATAGGAATGACTCCTATGGCGTATAGAAGGAAAATGCAAAAAGAGACAAACAGATAAATGTAAATTTATTTGTTTGGAAATGAGAGTAAGATTTAAGGTGGCGGATTGCTATGAATAATGATATTTTGCCCCAGCACACGCATAAATCTTCTGTAGATACTCAGAAGATCGAAAGGGCAGTCAGAGATATTCTGCAGGCTATTGGTGAGGATCCTGACAGAGAGGGACTAAAAGAAACACCAGAGCGTGTTGGCCGTATGTATCGAGAAATATTTGCAGGCTTACATGAAGATGTTGAAGATAGTATAAAAGTTTTTAATGAAGCAGATCATGATGAAATGATTCTGGTTGGAGATATACCATTTTATTCAATGTGTGAGCATCATCTCCTGCCATTTATTGGCAAAGCTCATGTTGTTTATATTCCCGACGGAGGGCGAATTCTTGGCCTTAGCAAAATTGCCAGAATTGTCGATATGATGTCCAGAAAGCCACAGCTGCAGGAGAGATTAACTTCACAGATTGCAGATACTATAGTTAAAGCTGTAGAGCCATTAGGTGTTGCGGTTGTTGTCGAAGCAGAGCATTTATGTATGACAATGCGCGGCATTAAAAAACCTGGTTCCATTACTGTGACATCTTCTTTGCGAGGACTGTGTAAAAAAGATGCCAGATCACGTTCAGAAGCTTTGGCTCTGATTCGAAGGGTGTGAGCAGTTATGCCTGTTTTTAAAGCTGGTAAGCATAGAATAAATTGGGGGGAAAAAACACTTGTAATCGGAATTTTGAATATAACACCAGATTCCTTTTCTGATGGTGGCGATTATTTTGATTTTTCAAGTGCAGCGGCACAAGCCGATGCACTAATTGCCGAAGGTGTTGATATTATTGATATTGGTGGCGAATCGTCCAGACCTGGAAGTCGTTTAATAAGCATAGAAGAAGAATTGAAACGTGTTTTGCCTCTTGTTAAATACATATCGGGTAAATATAGTGAAATCCCCATTTCTGTCGATACATGGAAACATGAAGTGGCTGAAGCAGTGTTAGAAAATGGAGCCGCTATAATAAATGATATCTATGGTTTATGGGCTGATGATAAGCTGGCTGATGTAGTCAGTAAGTACAAAGCAGGATTGATATTGATGCATAATGCCGTCATTTACAGACATAACCATCCTGCAGCAAAAATGTTTGATTCTGCTTGGAGAATGAATCCTGTTGAAGCAATTTTTTATGAAAAAATGTCTTTGGGTGATTCTGTTGAGGCTGTTTTCCAAGCTAGTATAGAAAAGGCTGTTAAATCAGGAATTGATTTAGAACAGATAATGCTTGACCCTGGAATAGGTTTTGGGATTTCAGGTGAAGAGTCTTTGGCATTAGTGCGCAATTTATCCAAATTGCAAAAATTTAATCTGCCTTTATTAATAGCACCGTCCAGAAAAAGGTTTATTGGCGATATTTTGAATCTTCCTGTACAGGAGAGGGATATCGGAACCGCCGCAGTTGTTTCTGTAAGTATTGCTGAAGGCGCTGCAGCTGTTAGAGTTCATAATGCATCTGTTGCAATGCAGACAGTTAAAATTTGCGATGCCATATTTGCTTCAGTGTCAGACAAATCATCTCACATTCACGATGGTAAACCAGATATTGTCAGATTAAAAGGCTTACAATTTTACGGCTATACAGGGGTAATGGAAGAAGAGAAAAAAATTGGGCAGAGATTTGTTGTTGATGTTACAATGGAACTTCAGAATAACAAAGCTTCAAAAACAGATGAACTTTCTGAGACTGTAAATTATGCCGAGGTGTATGAGCTGATAAAAGCTATAGTTTCATGTAAAAGTTTTGATTTAATAGAAAGACTTGCCGGATATATTGCAGATCAGATTATAAATCAATTTAAGATTATTTGTTCTGTTGAGGTAACTGTAGGAAAGCCGCAGGCTCCTGTTTCAGGTATATTTAATGTTTTTGAAGCTTCTGTAAAAAGATATGCATTAAAACAATGATAGCTGGAGTTTAGGTTTAAAAGACTTGATGTTAGACTGTGTTTACATAGTATGTGATTAATCTATAGGGAGGTGCCTGGAATGCTTTTAGAAAAGAATAGTTCGGACACAAAGTCTGATGATAAGACGATTTTTGAAGGTGGCCTTTTAAACCAGGCGGTCCTATCCTTGGGATCCAATATGGGAGACAGACTTTTGATGCTTAGAGAATCACTGCAGCATCTTGAGTATAATCCGGAAATAGAGATAAAGGCTGTATCGTCAATTTATGAAACTGATCCTGTTGGTTATATTGATCAACCTGCATTTTACAATATTGCAGTTGAAATACTGACAAGCTTGTCTCCTGATAAGCTTTTAAATATTTGTCAGCAGATTGAAAAACAGTTTCACCGTGAACGAAAAGTCAGATGGGGGCCAAGGACTATAGATATAGATATAATTACTTATGAAAATCTTAAGATAAATACTCCGGATTTGACAATTCCGCATCCTAGAATGTATGAACGTGAATTTGTTCTTCTTCCGATAAAGGAGCTCGAAACTGGCGAAATCCAGGTTTCTGAAAATGTCAGACCCATTTACAGTCACTGGTATTAGCCTTGATATAACATTTTGATTTAATATGATAACCATACTTTATTGATTTTTGACCGGGAGGTAGTTCTTGATGAATCAGGAAAATAATAATAAGACAGACGCAAAACCTGCTGACAATAAAACAGCGAAAAAACAACATTATAGGGAAGTGCTAGGCGATTCTTCAAATAATATGCCAAATGCACAAAATGGCAATCGTAATAATAAAACCAGATCTGCGGATGGCAGAAATAACCGTAATGATTTATCTGCCAATGGTACGAGGCAATATGCTAACAATCGTCAGAACACAAGGCATAAAAAACCTCGTGGCAGAAAACCTGTTCAAACTAATATTGGTTCAACCGGCCCGGTTGAAAGAAATAATCAAAAAAATGTAAGTGAAAATAAGAGAAATAATGAACGGGTAAATCAGCCTGCAGAAGCAAGCAAAAAAGCAAAAGACGTAGCAGTTGAACAGATCAGTGTAAAAAATAATTCTGATATTAATGCAAAGACACAGCCGAAACAAAACAGAAATGCAAGAACAAGAAATCATAATCCTAAAACTGCGCGTTGGGAGAAAAAAATAAGGGCAGAAGAAACCTACGAAGATATTCGCCGTGATAATGAAAGAATAGAGAAGGAAATATGGCTTGAAATAGCAAGTATCCATACAATAAAACTGGATTTTTGATTATGGTTTCTGATAGTAATCAAGCAGCCGACTTGCTAAGCATTGCAAAATCTCTGGAAAAGGAAATGCCTTTGTTGGCCGCTTTGTTGCATTTAAATGCTTCAGAGCGGCTGTCTTATCATATGCCCGGGCATCGGAACGGCAGACAGTGGCCTCAATGGTTGAGAGAAAATATAACATATTTAGATACTACGGAGCTTTTAGGAAGTGATGATTTGCTTGCCCCTTCTGGTCCTGCTCTTAAGTCGCTTGAAATGATTTCAAAAACATTTGGATCAGGATGGTCACGTTTCCTTACTGCAGGAACTACATCTGGCATATTGTCTTTGCTTGCCACCTGTCCCGGCAGAGGTGGCAGACTGATGATGAGTAAAGTTTGCCACCAGTCGGTGCTTCATGCAGTGGCTCTCCTTGATATAGAAGTTATTTATGTTAAGCCAACTCTTTTTGTTCAAAATAAATCTGATGGTTGTGATGATGTTTTATTGCCTCAGATTAGCTGTGCAGATATTCAAGCAGCTTTTAAAAAATATGGTGCATGTGATGCAGTTTTTATAACCTCTCCCGATTATTATGGCAGCTGTGCAGAATTAGAATTGATAGCATCTTTTGTTCACGACAAGGAGTCTATTTTGTTAGTAGACGAGGCCCATGGTGCCCATTTAAGTATAGATTCGTCTCACATGCCGGTATCAGCAATGGTTGCGGGTGCAGATGCCTGCGTGCAAAGTGTCCATAAAACCCTACCTGCTCTTACATCTGCCGCTCTTTTGCATGTATCAGCTGAAGCTATTGAAAAAAATAGACTTGATCTGGATAGGTTATCTTCAATGATCAAGGTGTTTCATACATCTAGCCCTTCCTTTGCGATTGCCGGTAGTATTGAATATTCTCGATTTTATTTGCAAAGCTATGGTTCTGATTTGATAGACAATTTACTAAAAAATATTGAATACTTAGCAAAAAATCTGCCCTGGCAATTACGAATGGTCAGATGCTTGGATAATAAAACAAATAATGAAAAATCCATTACAAGAGATCCTTTGCGAATAGTCCTTTGTCTTACAGACCCTCGATATAGTGCTGGGGAGTTAAGTTTGTGGCTGCAAAAAAAAGGAATAGATATTGAGATGGCGGATTTATGTAGATTGGTGCTGATTCCTTCTCTTGATCAACCCAGAGAAGATTTTGAAATTTTGTCATTCTGGTTAAGAGATTGGTTTACCTTATCTGACAATAAATTACACTATAGTATTAATTCTAAAGTAAATAAAAATTTATATGAACTGGATAAAGTCTGGAAAGATTATCTGACTGAATATCCTTCTTTAAGAGAAAGTTCTGGTGAGATTATTTTTAAAAAAAGCAAAAAAAAGCTTGTTAGCTTTGAACAGGCAGTAAATTGTATTGCTGCTCAGGCAATTATTCCATACCCTCCAGGGATTCCTTTGATTTGGCCTGGAGAAATTTTGACAAAGGAAAAGCTTGATTTTATAAGTTTAATAAGTGAAAATGGTTTAAATATTACCGGTATTACTAATAAATCTTTATTTGTTATCGGTTGATAAGTTTCCATCAGGAGAGGTTATGATGTATAATAATGAGTGTAAACCATTAGGTGATAAGTTTGAAAAAACTAAAAAAGGAGTTTTTCTAACACTTGAAGGGATTGATGGTAGCGGTAAAACCACTCAGATTCAGAGAATTATTGATTTTTTGCATCAGGCTGACAAGGAAGTAGTATCTTTAAGAGAACCTGGCGGAACAGTAATAGGAGAGAGCATACGAGAAATTTTACTTGATAAAAAAAACACTTGTATGTCTTCAGAAACTGAGCTTTTGCTTTTTGCAGCTGCTAGAGCCCAACTTGTAAAACAAGTCATTAAGCCGGCTCTGGAAAGGGGTGCCTGGGTTTTATGTGATCGTTTTATGGATTCTACTGTGGCATATCAAGGATATGGAAGAAACATAGAACTGGATATGATTGATAAGCTAAATAGGATTGCGGTAGGTAATTGTAGACCAGATATAACTTTGTTGTTTGATGTAGAAGTACCTTTAGCGGTAAAAAGACTCACAAGCAGGTGCGGTAAAGAAGACAGACTTGATTTAGAAGATAAAAGTTTTATGGAAAAGACCAGAAAAGGTTATTTGAATTTAGCGAAAAATGAACCGGAAAGATTTCGTCTGATAGATGCGAGTCGATCAGAAGAAGAAATACAATATCATATACAGTGTATTTTAAGGGAGGGCACAGACCTATGAAACTAATTTATGCGATCGTTCACGATGAAGACAGTCCGCGATTGATGGCTGAACTCAATCGCTCAGGTTATCGCGTAACTAAACTCAACTCAACAGGTGGTTTTTTAAGATCAGGCAATACCACTTTGATGATAGTGGTTGATGATGAACAACTGGAAGAAGTTTTAGGCATTGTTCGTAAATTCTCCAGTAGTCGTCAGGCTGCAATTAATACTAATGTTACGCCTTCTTCTATGGGAGGATCTTATATTCCTTACCCTGTGGAAGTAATGGTCGGCGGTGCTACTGTTTTTGTTCTTAATGTTGAACATTTCGAGAAGATGTAATATGCCTTTTCCCGAATTGGTTGGTCAGGGTCAATTAAAAAAAAGACTTGATATGGCTCTAAATGATTCACCAGGACATGCTTATCTTTTTTCAGGATCGGCAGGTTCAGGAAGACATTCTTTTGCCAAAGCTTTTGCTAAAGCTTTATTATGTCAACAAATTGATGATAAAGGTGCCTGTGGACAGTGTGATGCCTGCAGGCATTTTGAACTTGGAGTTCATCCTGATTTCAAAAAGTTGACAATGTCCGACAAAGAAAAAAATATCAAAGTTGAAAGAGTCCGACAATTGTGTTCTGATATACATCTGGCACCGCAATCCGGTAACAGAAAAATATATCTTATAGATGCTGACTTTTTGAATGAGCAGGGACAAAATGCATTGCTTAAATCTTTGGAAGAGCCTCCAGAGTATGTTGTTTTTTTGCTGACTGTAGCAGGTATTGAGCACTTGTTGCCGACTGTATTGTCTAGAGTCAGCGTTTTAACTATGCAAAGATATTGTGAGGAAGATTTGATCAAAATCCTGCAGTTTTCAGGATATGACAACACCAGTGATTTAGCTTTTCTGGTAAGATATGCAAATGGCCTTCCCGGTAAGGCTCTGGAGCTTGCGGGAGATGATCATTTTGGGGTTTTAAGAGAAACAGCAATAGATTTTTATCTGGAACTTGCGGAGAAAAGCCGTACCGAGCTTCTCAGTGCCGGGTATGCCTATTTTGATGAAAAAAAAGAAGATATTTCGTTTTTGCTTTCTGTTTTTGCAAGTCTGATTAGAGATCAATTGTTGATAGCTGCTACTGATAAAATGGATATAATTGTTAATCAGGATATGATTAGTCGTCTAAAAGAGGCTCTGCCGGCAAAAGATCCGCAAAAAAAATTGTGGAAATGTTATGATTCTATTCTTGCTGCAAATCGGGCTCTTTCACTTAATGCAAGTTTTGAAGTTCTGATTTGCCAATTATTGCTTTCTTTACGAAAGGAGCTAAATAATGCCTAAAGTCGTCTCAATTAGATTTCATGGTGCTGGTAAAGCCTATCATTTTGATCCTGTAAATTACGAGTTGCATCAAGGCGATGCAGTAATCGTAGAGACTGTACAGGGAATTGAATTAGGTATAGTGGCTGATGAAATAATGGAAATAGCAGAAGAGAAGTTAGTAGCTCCTCTGAAACCTGTTTTAAGAAAAGCAGATGAGGAAGATTTATCCCATTATGAGGAAAATCGTGTTAAAGAATCTGAGGCTTTTAAAATTGCTTCAGAAAAAATTGCTGCGCGTGATCTGGAAATGCATTTGGTTGACGTGGAGTATACTTTTGATAACCGTAAAATAATTTTTTATTTTACGGCAGATGGGCGTGTTGATTTTAGAGAATTGGTAAAAGATCTTGCTGCAATATTCCGAATAAGGATAGAGCTGCGACAGATAGGTGTTCGAGATGAAGCAAGGATGATCGGAGGCGTAGGCATCTGTGGTCGTGAATTATGCTGCTGTTCATTTCTAAATGATTTTGTTCCGGTTTCAATAAAAATGGCAAAAGAGCAAAGTCTTTCAATGAATCCTGTTAAAATATCAGGTATATGTGGACGTTTAATGTGCTGTTTAAAATATGAGCAAGAGGCTTATGAAGATGCTCATTCTCGTATGCCTAAACAAGGGCATCAAGTATCTACACCAGAAGGTATAGGGTATGTCGAATCGATAAATCTTTTAAAAGAAACAGTCACAGTAAGACTCGATCGGGGAGGAGAAAACGATCTGATCGTGTTCCCGAATGAACAGATAACTGTTATAGGTGGCAAAAATGCTAAAAAATGCCCGCATGGCGGTTGCTCCGCGCATCATCAGGATAAAAACAGAGGAAGGGCTGCTACTGCCCCTATGCTTGAACCTGAAGATGATTCAGCATGGCCAAAATTGGATGCTGATGGCAATATGCTCGCTGATGATGAAGCAAACAATACAATAGTTAAGCTTGATGAGCCTGAATTGTGTAATCTTGCCATTGCAGAGCCGGAAGATTTTTCTCCAGCTAATAAAGCTGAAGAAATTTCCTCAGAAAGTACAAATAAAGAAAAAAACAAATCTCAGATAAAACAAAATGACAGCAGAAGTAATAATGCAAGAAGAAGCAGGAAAAACCGAAAAAATCCCGGTAACAGAAGTGGTTTAAATAATAATAGGAAACAACAATTTTCTGAATCTGACCAGAGTCATGATGGCGATGCCGTAAGCAAAAAAAATCATCAAAGAGGGCGTAATTTCAAAAATAAATCTGCAGATGCGAAGCGCCGGGGAAATTTCGGGAAAAACAATCAGAACGAATCAAGCTCTGAAGGACAGGGGAGAAACCGACCTGTTGAACGTAAATAAATGGTAGTTATGATATAAAGACTTGCTCAGTTTGGCTGGTAGTGTTAGAATTAATTCAGCTTAAGACGCTAAATAAACCTAATAATGGAGGTGTGCACGATGGCATATGTCATTACCGATGCTTGCATTTCATGTGGAGCCTGTGAATCTGAGTGTCCTACAAGCGCAATATCAGCAGGCGATTCACTTTACGTAATCGACGCAGAAAGTTGTATTGATTGTGGAGCTTGTGAGCCAGTTTGCCCTACACAGGCAATTAAACCTAACTGATTTACAAAATCAAAAATCTTATACAAAAAGGGAAAGCGATAGCTTTCCCTTTTTGTATAAGATAAAAATAAATTCAGGAGTATACTAAGTGACACAAAAAAACACAATTAGCAGAGCAATAAAGCTATATTCAGACGAAACTGTTGAAGATCTGCAAAGATCAGGTTTCAGACTCATACAGCCTACATACGGATTTCGGTTTGGAGAAGATTCCGTGATGCTTGCAGCTATTGCTTCAGATATTTGCCAATCCAAATACAGAAGCAAGACGATAGCTGATCTTGGTGCTGGAAGTGGTGCAGTAAGTTTTTTAATGGCGGCTAGAAATCCGTTTTTTAATTTTGTTGCGGTAGAATACGATCAACACCGTTTTAATTGCCTTAGTAGAAATATAAAATTAAATAAACTTGAAGAAAGAATGATTGCTATTGAGGCCGATATTCATGATTTAGCATATAAAGCAGAAAATAAGCAAAAATGGCCTGAGTTACTGATTCCTAAAAGTTGCGATTTTGTAGTCATGAATCCACCATATCGGCTTGCTACAGACAAAAGCAAATTACAATGGGAAAAAGGAGATAGACGTATCTGCAGTAGTTTGCTTGCTGCGGA
Organism: Ercella succinigenes; assembly: GCF_900002895.1. Taxonomy (NCBI): domain Bacteria; kingdom Bacillati; phylum Bacillota; class Clostridia; order Eubacteriales; family Oscillospiraceae; genus Ercella; species Ercella succinigenes. The sequence goes on from NZ_CDHP01000008.1 coordinate 179,835, forward strand.
AGAAATTGGGTTGACTCTTGCTGATTTAATGAAGGTTACTGCCAGACTGCTTAAGCCTTATGGCATAATGGTAATGGTGCACCGGCCGCATCGATTGCCAGATATAATAGAATGTATGAGAAAATATAAAATTGAACCGATTGGTTTACAACCACTTGAATCGATATCTGGAAGAGTGCCTTCGCGAATTATTGTAACTGGAAGACTTCATGGCAAAAGCGGAGGATTCAAGTGGCAACAAGCGATTGTTATTTGCAATAAAGCTGGAGAATACACCGAAGAAGTTAAAAATATGTACGGTAATGAACCTGCTATGCCTGAAAAATATTTGTGGGAAGGCCTGGAAAATAAATCAGATAATTGGCAATAGACCAGTATGGAGGGAAATTTGTTGCAGTATGATTTTTCAAATCAGAATAAAGGGAATCTTTTTTTAGTAGCAACTCCAATAGGCAACGATGGAGATATATCACTAAGAGCTATTGAAATTCTAAAATCGGTAGATTTAGTGGCTGCAGAGGATACAAGGGTAACGGCTATACTTTTGTCAAAGCATAATATACATAAGTCACTGGAAAGTTACCATGAGCATAACAAAGCAGCAAAAGGCAGTAAATTGATTAACTTGTTAAAAGATGGATTAAATATAGCACTTGTTACCGATGCTGGAATGCCTTGCATTTCGGATCCTGGAGAAAGTCTTGTTCGTCTTTGCCATGAAAATGATGTTGCTGTTACAGTTGTCCCTGGAGCAAATGCTGCACTGACGGCTTTGTCAGCTTCTGGTTTAGATACTTCTCGTTTTGTTTTTGAAGGGTTTTTGCCTGTAGAGTCAAAGGATAGGAAACAACGCTTAACAGAAGTTTCTACTGAGAAAAAAACAATAATATTGTATGAAGCACCACATAGACTAAAAAGAACTTTGGATGACTTATCTGCCGTTGGACTGGAGGATCGTAAGATATTAATTGCCAGGGAATTAACAAAAAAGTATGAAGAATGGAAGCGCTTAAGCATTTCAGAAGCAAAAAAAATGTATAGTTCTGAGAAAACCCGCGGAGAATATGTAATTGTGATTGAAGGTGACGATGAATATCAACGCAGATGTCCTCCGGATAAAAATCAAATACTAAAAGAAGCTGAAGAGGAAATAAAAAAGATGTTGGAACAGGGTATTTCAGTAAGCAGAGCAGCAAAAATACTTGCAGAAACAAGTACAATGAAAAAAAATGAACTTTATCAACTTGGGCTTGATTTGCAGTCTCGATTAGATTAGATATAATAACAAGGATAGAGACCGGAATTTTTTCGGCAGCAGGAGGGAATGGAAATGAAAAAACAACCATATTATATTACAACACCAATTTATTATCCAAGCGATAAACTTCATATTGGTCATTCATATACAACGGTAGCAGCTGATGCCATGGCCAGGTACAAGCGGCTTAAAGGCTATGATGTGATGTTTCTGACAGGAACGGATGAACATGGTCAGAAAATTCAAAGAAAAGCCCAGGATTCCGGCGTATCTCCTCAGGAGTATGTTGATAACATAGTAGCAGGCATTAAGGATCTCTGGAAGCTTCTTGATATTTCGTATGACAGATTCATTAGAACAACCGACGCTAATCATGAGGCCGCTATACAACATATTTTCCAAAAATTATATGATAAAGGTGATATTTATAAAAGTGAATATGAAGGCTGGTATTGTACGCCCTGCGAATCATTTTGGACAGAAACACAACTTGAAAAAGGCAATTGTCCTGATTGCGGACAGGAAGTAGAAAAAACCAGAGAAGAAAGCTACTTTTTTCGTTTGTCTAAATACCAGCAAGCTTTAATTGATTTATTTGAAAATAACCCCGAATTTATACAACCTGCTTCAAGGGCGAATGAAATGTTAAATAATTTTCTGCGTCCCGGGCTTGAAGATCTTTGTGTTTCCCGCACTACTTTTGATTGGGGAATAAAAGTACCTTTTGATCCTAAGCATGTGGTGTATGTTTGGATAGACGCTTTATCGAACTATATTACCGCTATGGGTTATCCTGACACCACAGGCGATCTGGCTAGATACTGGCCTGCTGATGTACAGCTTGTAGGAAAAGAAATTGTGCGGTTTCATACAATAATCTGGCCTGCTATGCTGATGGCTTTGGATTTGCCTTTGCCTAAACAGGTTTATGGACATGGCTGGTTACTTTTCAGAGATGGGAAGATGTCAAAATCAAAGGGCAATGTTATAGACCCTGTAGTTTTATGTGAAAAATATGGCGTTGATGCAATCCGGTATTTTCTTTTGCGCGAAGTTCCTTTTGGTTCAGATGGCAATTTTTCAAATGAGGCGCTGATAAACAGGATAAACAGTGATCTTGCAAATGATCTGGGTAATTTGGGAAGCAGAACTGTCGCTATGATTGAAAAAAATTTCCCTGATGGATTGCCTCTGGAAAAAACGACCGGCGATTTTGATGAAAGTCTATTAAAAATGATTACAGAATTGCCTGATAAGGTTGAACAAGCAATGGAAAAATTGCAATTCAGTCTGGCTTTAAGTGAAATATGGCGTCTGGTTGCAAGAAGTAATAAATATATTGATGAAACACAGCCTTGGATTTTAGCAAGAAATGAAAGTGATAAGGGAAGATTGGCCGCTGTTTTATATAATCTTGCGGAAGCATTAAGAGTTATTTCTATTTTATTACAGCCTTTTATGCCTTCGACAAGTAAGAATATTCAAATGATTCTAGGAATTAAAGATGAGTCGGTATTAACTTGGGAAAACAGCAAAAAACTGGGACTTTACCAATCTGAAAACCTGGTTTGTAAAACACAGCCTTTATTCCCCAGAATTGATTTAGATAAGGAAATCGCTTCCTTAAATGATCTTTTAGAAGCACAAAAAAATATCGTGCCGGAGGAAAATACCACCGAACAAGAGGAGGTAGTTTCTGAAGCAAAACCTTTGATAGAATTTGATGATTTCCTCAAGATGGATTTAAAAATAGGAACTGTTAAAGCTTGCGAAAAAGTAAAAAAAGCAGATAAGCTTCTTTGCTCACAGATAGATATGGGAACGGAAGTAAGACAGGTAGTTTCCGGTATTGCACAATCATATACCCCAGAAGACATGATAGGAAAACAGGTTGTAGTCGTAACTAATCTTAAGCCAAGAAAAATAAGAGGACTTGAGTCACATGGCATGATTCTTTGCGCATTGACATCAGAAGGATATAAGGTTCTTATTCCAGATGATGAGGTTCCTGCAGGCTCAGAGGTAGGATAATGCGGTGGTTTGATACACATGCGCATCTTCAAGATGAAAAATTCAGTACCGATTTCGAAAAAATTATCAAAAGATCGCTCCAGGCAGATGTACTAAGAATACTTTTGCCTGGAGCAGACTTAGAGAGTTCGCAAAGAGCTGTCGAATTATCTGTTAAGTATCCAGATGTTTTGTGTTGCAGTGTTGGTATACATCCGCATGATGCATCACAGGCTGACGGTAATTCCATAGAGATAATAAAAAAACTTCTTGATGAAAAACAGAAAAATAGAATTGTTGCTGTAGGTGAAGTCGGGTTGGATTATCATTATGATTTTTCGCCAAGAGATATTCAAAAAAAAGTTTTTCAACAATTTATAGAGCTAGCCTCTGTATACGATCTTCCCTTAATTATACATAACAGAGAATCTACGGAGGATTGCATTAAGATTTTAAAAAAAATGAAAGACAATGGAATTTTAAGAAATATTCCCGGAGTTTTTCATTGTTTTTCTGGTAGTCCTCAGACTGCTGAGATTTTGCTGGATATGGGTTTTTATCTTGGTTTTGATGGGCCTATAACTTTTAAGAATGCAAAAAAGGCAGCAGAGGTGATCAAGCTTTGTCCTAAAGAAAGACTTCTTATTGAGACAGATAGCCCTTATTTGACACCTGAACCGTTTCGTGGCAGACGCAATGAACCCTCATATCTAAAGTATGTGGGAAACAAAATGGCAGACATACTACAGATGGAGCCTGAGCAAATTGCTGAATTGACTTTTAGAAATGCTCTTTGCTTATTTGATTTGCGATAATTTGTTTCTCAGTTTTTTGTTGATCTGTCATTTGTAAAAAGTGATTGATTTATTATTTAAAAAAATATTTGTATTTTTGAAAAAAGATTGTTGACAAGCTAGTCTGTTTCTATTATACTTTCACTTGCACTCAGGAAACGCGGTGCACACGAGAAATCGTGATTTATGGGAGCTTAGCTCAGCTGGGAGAGCATCTGCCTTACAAGCAGGGGGTCACAGGTTCAAGCCCTGTAGTTCCCACCATAAATGGCGCAGTAGTTCAGTTGGTTAGAATGCCAGCCTGTCACGCTGGAGGTCGAGGGTTCGAGCCCCTTCTGCGTCGCCATAATTGCCGGTCTTTATGAGGCCGGCAAACATATGCCCAGATAGCTCAGTCGGTAGAGCAGTGGACTGAAAATCCACGTGTCGCTGGTTCGATTCCGGCTCTGGGCACCACGATAGCAGTAGCTTTTTATTTCTAGAGTTATTGCTATCTTTTTTTGAAATTATATAGCTTGATTTATTATTTGCTGACTAATCAAACTAGCAGAAACACTTGCGAATAAGAGCCAGGTGTGATAAAATCTGTTTCACGTGTTTATGACGGAGGTAAAAAAATGCAAACAGTAACAATAATAGTTGCAATTATAGATATTCTTCTTTGCATAGGTCTTATTCTTCTTGTTATATTTCAGGAAGGTAACTCAAAAGGTCTGGGAGCCATAGGTGGTGGAGCTGATACTTTTTTTGGCAAAACAAAGGCTCGCAGCATGGATGCTTTGCTTAAAAAACTTACAACTGTTGTAGCTGTCGCTTTTGCTGGTTTCACGATTGCTTTATATCTGTTGACCGGACGTGGCCTTTGATTTTGACTAAGTTTTGATTTCTATATAGAATTATATTGAATTTTGATAAAGCGCTTCCTGTATTGTGCGGGGGCGTTTTGTTTTGCCCAAGAATCTTTTTGGCTGTGAAAATTATGCAGCAAATGCTATCATTAAAGAGGAGGTAACTATAATGCAAAATTATGTTGGAATTCTACAACAAAATAACAGAGATGGCCTATTAGTTTTGGATCGTCCTGATCAGGTTGTTGGTCGCGAACTTTTTATACCTTCACGGTTTTTGCATGGGGCTCCTTTTGGGATGAAAGTAGTTGCTCGTCTTGCAGGAGAAATGCCTGATAAAGGATTTTCTCAAATAGGCGAAATTGTCGAAGTTCTTGGTGATCCTCAAAGACCAGACATAGCAATTTTGGGTATAATAAGACAGCATGGATTGTCGGAAAATTTCCCTTCAAAAGTTCAAAAATTTGCAGAACAATTTGATATTAATCCAGATGCTTCTGAGATAAAAGCTGAAATTGAAAGAGGCAGAAAAGATTTAAGAAGTATAAATACAATTACAATCGATGGAGAAGATGCACGCGATTTAGATGATGCAGTTAATATTAAGAAAAAAGAAAATGGCGGATATATTTTAGGTGTTCATATTGCAGATGTCAGCCATTATGTAAAAGAGAACAGTTTGCTGGATAAGGAAGCCAGAGACAGAGCAACAAGTGTTTATCTTTCTGATCGAGTTTTACCAATGCTTCCACCTCGCCTTTCAAATGGAATTTGCAGTTTGAATCCTGAAGTCGATAGATTGACATTAAGTGCGATCATGGAATTTGATAATAATGGTGAAATTATTTCTGGTGAAATTATTGAGAGTGTTATTAATAGTAAAGCAAGGACTTCATATAATGAAGTAAAGCAAGCATTGGAAGATGGAACCGTCCTGCCTGGAAGATATCCAGGTTTTTTGGAAGACTTAAAAATTATGCGTGAGCTTTCAGATAAATTGTTAAAAATAAGAAAACAAAGAGGATCGATAGATTTTGAATTCCCTGAAACTCATGTTGAACTTGACTCTGAAGGTAAACCTGTAGATATATATCCTTACCCTATAAGCTTTGCAAACGGAATTATTGAGTCATTTATGATAGCAGCAAATGAGTTTGTTGCCTTAAAAGCGCATACTAATGATCTTCCTTTTTCGTATAGAGTGCATGAACTTCCAGATCCTGAAAAACTTGAAAAATTTGTAAAACTTGCGAATCTCTTTGGTGTACCGGTAAGGTTGCGCGGGAACCCGACACCAGGAATGCTTGCGGTTGCTTTGGATAAAGTGAAAAAAGAACCATTTGGACTTACTTTGTCACAGCTATTATTAAGATCACTTGCAAAAGCTCGTTATTCTTCGGATAATCTGGGACATTTTGGTTTGGCTTCAGAAAATTACTGCCACTTTACTTCGCCAATAAGAAGATACCCGGATTTATTTGTTCACAGAGTTTTAAAAGGTTGGATAAATAACAATCTTCCAAGGAAGAAATGGAACAGACTTGCAGATTCTATCAGTGATCACAGTTCAGATATGGAAAGAGTAGCTATGTTGGCAGAACGTGATTCGGTTGATCAGAAAGCAGCAGAATATTTGAGTGAACATCTAGGTATGTCTTTTGAAGGAGTAATATCTGGTTTTAATCCAGCAGGTTTTTTTGTTCAGCTTGAAAACACTGTTGAAGGAATGGTTCCGTACAGAACTTTGGATGGATATTATGAATACATTGAAGAACGCTTATGCGCAATAAATAAAAGAAGTGGTCGTCAACTACATTTGGGTGATCGTGTAACAGTGCAGGTTGCCCAGGTTGATATAATAAAACGCAGAATAGACTTTGAGTTATCAGATCACGAGGCTGCTCAGGGCAAGCATGTAACAAATCTTGCAGATAAAATTTCAAATGAGAAAAAAGAGAAAGGCGGAAGAAGGTCAGGAAGATCAGGATCGAGATCTTACAGACAACTTCCTGAAACAGAAAGAAAAAGCAGAAAATATAAAAACGGTGGAAAAGGCGGCTCAAAATCCGGCAAAAGAAAAACCAGACCTGATAAGAGGTCTGGAAAGTCGAAAAAGAAAAAATAGACTTTATGAAGGCAGTTCAAATACTTCAGCAACAAATTAAATCATGAACTGTTTAAGTTTATCTTCGAGATCCTGACCGTTACTGCTGTGTATCTCAACATCAATAGGTTTTGCCAGGTCGAGACTGAAAATACCCATGATCGACTTGGCATCAACTATATATCTGCCTGAAGCAAGATCAACATCATAGGGGAATTCGTTGACAATTCTTACAAATTCTTTTACATCGTTGATAGACTTTAGATGAACTGTAAATTTACGCATAGACTTTTCTCCTTTATAATCAGGTTTTATAAACCAGTATCGGTTGCTACAGTTTAGCTGTTCTAATTGTGCAATAATCGCACATGGAATGTCAACTAATAAACTGTATCATATTTTTAAAAAAATTTAATTAATCAGATAAGGTGAATGATGAAAAAATACAAAATTGCTTTTCATACTTTGGGTTGTAAAACAAACCACTATGAGACAGATGCAATAGCCAATCAGTTTATTATGCATGGGTATGAGAGAGTAGCCTTTCAGGAAAAAGCAGACGCCTACATAATTAATACATGTACTGTAACGGGGGAAGCTGATCGTAAATCAAGGCAAATGCTAAGAAGAGCATCTCAAAAAAATCCACAGGCGATTGTGGTTGCTATGGGTTGCCATGCAGAACTCTCGGATACTTCAAAATATGCTGATTTGTGTATAGGTACTCAAGGAAAAAGCCAGGCTGTTGCTATGATTACAAAAGCTCTAAAAGCTGGAAAATCAACGAATATTAATTTTGTTCAGGAGAATGAAGATAATGATAAGCATAGTTATGATGTTTTGACTGAGTATGAGGAATTGGGAATATCAGAAAAACAGTCAGAAACAAGAGCATATCTTAAAATTGAAGATGGTTGTAATGCGTTTTGCAGTTACTGTGCGATCCCTTTGGCTAGAGGAAGAGTAAGAAGTCGTGAAAGAGATCAGATTATTACTGAAGCAAGATCTCTTGTTAAAGCAGGATATAAAGAAATTGTTTTAACCGGTATACACCTTTGTTCTTACGGATTTGAAAGAGGAGAGCCTGAATATGCTGTAGCTTCTCTTGCATATGATTTAAGCAATATAGAAGGCTTGAAGCGAATCAGACTGGGTTCGTTAGAACCGCTATCAGTTACAGATAAGTTTTTAGAAATAATTAATAAATCAGATAAAATATGTCCCCATTTTCATCTTTCCCTTCAAAGCGGCAGTGATCGCATTTTAAAATTAATGAATAGAAGATATGATACAGAACAATTCAGAGCGGTTGTAAATAATATACGCTGTATTTGGCCGGAGGCTGGTATTACTACTGATCTGATAACTGCTTTTCCAGGTGAGTCTCAAACAGATTTTGATCAGACTTTGGATTTTTGTAGAGAAATGCAGTTTTCTCGTATGCATATATTTCAATATTCTGCGAGAGCAGGAACCCCTGCAGCATCTATGCCTGATAGAATTAGCCCGCATATATCTTCTGCCCGTAGCAAAAAGATGCAAAATTTGGCAGATGAGATGGCATTAAGCTTTCATAAATCGCAAATTGGAAAAAATACTTTGGTATTAACGGAACAGCAAAGAGATGATGATAAAATAACAGGATATACCGAAAGTTATATTCCTGTTCTAATAGATAATACAGATGATAAAATCAAAATAAATGATATCGTGAGAGTAAAGATTGTGTCAGCTGACAAGGATTATATGTATGCACACGCTATCAAACCTTAATAATTCATGATAAGATAATAGCATCGAAATTTCATTTGCAGGAGGTGTCGACATGGTTGGCAACGAAACTACACGTTTTGAATTAGGCGAGGATCATAGCCGGGAAGCTCGGGAAATTATGAGCCAGGTTTTAGCTTCGTTAAGGGAAAAAGGCTATAATCCAGTAAATCAACTGGTTGGCTATTTTCTGTCGGGAGATCCTACTTATATTACCAATCATCAGGGAGCCAGAGCTGTTATACGCAGAATGGAAAGAGATGAGCTTTTGGAGATAATGATAAAAGACTATATTTCTCGATTATAATTATTGATACTAAATAATAAAAATATGAGGTTCTGATTATTATGGATAATACTGGATTGCGTTGGTTGGCAGTCGACTATGGTGAGGTGCGAGTAGGTATAGCCATCAGCGATCCGCTTGGTTATACTGCCAGAGGGTTGGAAACAATCCGCTGGAATGGTAAAGACATGGATAAAGTTCTGGACAGAATTTGTGAATTGGTTTTACAGTATAATATAACAGGGTTGATCGTGGGAATACCTCGTAGAACTGATGGTAAAGCTGGTGTTTCAGAAGATAATGCTCGGAAACTAGCAATTTCTCTTAAAGAAAAAACAGGCATCGAGCCTGACCTGAGAGATGAACGATATACTACCGTTATGGCTTCAAGATTGATGAGAGAAGTTAATGTTGATAGAGGGAAACGAAAAGGTATAGTTGATCAGATTGCTGCTGAAATAATATTGCAGGAGTATCTGGAAAGTCGTCGCAAAGATTTCTAATGATATGGTATAATATCAGCAAGTTTATAATGAATTAAAAAGTATTTTTACTTATGATCAAAGATCTATTTAAGGAGGATCTGTTAATGTTTTATTACGATGAGAATTGTTGTTGCAGCTCTGACACTGAAGAAGATGTATGCTGCTGTGAAAGTGGCACTGAAGAGAATTGCAACTGTGATGATGAGGGCTGTGACTGTGGGCATGATCATGCTCCTGCCACAATTGTTATGACTGATGCAGAAACCGGTCAGGAATATTCTTTCATGATTGCGGATGATTTTCCTTTTGAAAATGAACATTATTGTGTTCTTATAACAACAGATGAAAATGATCCTGAAATGGTAATTACAAAAGTTGTTGCCATGGAAGATGGTTCAGAGGGTCTTATGAGTCTTGGTGAAGACGAATATGATAAAGTTTATGCAGAGTATGAAAGACTCTGCGAGGAAGAAGATTATGAAGACGAGGACGAAGAATAATAGAATTCCGTCCAGACCGGTTAAAGATGACCGTGCCTCTAATGAAGACGTTCTTGCTGTAATAGTTGATATTAACAGCGGCAGGGAATATTATATGTCATTTATTGATTCTTTCAGGTTTAAGGATCGGGACTATGTTGTTATGTACAATTATGAGCCAGATGACGGTAACCATAAGGATCCGGAAATAGCAATAATGAGATCTGAAAGGCACACCAGTGGAGAACAGTATTTTAAGTCTATCCGTAATAAGAAAGAACTTGATGCAGTTTTCAATGTTTTTTTTAACAGGTTTGAGAATAATTCTGAATAATTAAATACATCAGCAGATAATCAGGAGCCGGGTCGTTTTGCGGCCCGGTTTTACTGATATTATTGAAAGAGATTTTTATGACAGATAAAGAAAATAATTTTAATAAATATCAGAATGAAACAGACTCAACCATTCATCAGGAGCAGGAATATGTTTATGCACAGCCTGGTAATGTAATCAAAAGTGTTGGTGATAAACAAGGCAGAAAGTTCAGACCACGTACTGTTTTGATACCACTGGGGTTTATGATTTTACATGTTCTGATTATTAATATAGTCGCAATAATTTACCTTTTGGGATTTGTTTTTATCAAATCGATCATACAGGCAAATGGATTTAATTCTGAATTGCTTATGGACGCAGAATATCTTAATCAGATGCTTATGCAAAACACTTCGCAGATAGCAGTTTTTTATGCGTTGGCATTATTGCCGGTTTATTTGATATATCTTCATTTTGCCGGCAAAAAAAGAACCGATGTTGTCTGGTTGAATAAAACAAAAACTTCTAACTGGTTTGCTTCAATAGCATTAATAATAGGTGCAATGGGCTTAACAAATCTTTATTTTATTGTTCTGGATTGGGCAAGTTCAAAATCAAATTTTATATCTGGATTGATGAATGATTATATAGAACTTTCTTCTTCTGCTTTTTCAACCGAAACTAATTATATCTGGTTAATTCTCGGAATAGGAATAGCTGCACCTGTTGTTGAAGAATTATTGTTCAGGGGAATAATACAGGGAGAGTTAAGAAGAGCCATGCCTGAGTGGTTGGCTGTCGTTATACAGGCTCTGGCTTTTGCCATTTTCCATATGCAGCCGGTTCAGTCTGTTTATGTATTTATACCAGGATTGTTACTTGGTGCTGCATACTCTTGGACAAAATCCCTTTGGGTACCGATAGTAATGCATATTTTTTTCAATCTTCTGGGAAGCCTGGTACCCAGTCTGCTTCAGTCAGACGAAATGTTGCAGCAAATTGTTGTTATAACCGAGATGGCATTTATTCCTGTAGCTATTGCAGCAGGAGTGTTTATGTATTTGAATAGATTTAAAACAACACAGCCTAACAAAAGTGAAGGGGAGGTTTTATATGAATCTTCAATATAAAAATAATTTAATGCTGCCAGAAAAATATGAATCTCAGCTTAATCTTAGAGAAACAGAATTGGCAATTAAGCATATAAAAGATCATGTTGAAGGGCAACTTGCTGATACTCTTAATCTTACAAGAGTCTCTGCGCCTTTGTTCGTAAAAAGAGAAACCGGTTTAAATGATGATCTTAATGGTGTTGAAAGACCGGTTAGCTTTGATATAAAAGATATCAAAGCTAATGTAGAGATTGTTCATTCGCTTGCAAAGTGGAAGAGAATGGCTTTAGGAAGGTATAAATTCCATCCAGGTGAAGGTATTTATACAGATATGAATGCAATAAGGCGGGATGAAATTCTTGATAATCTTCACTCTGTTTATGTAGATCAGTGGGATTGGGAAAAAATTATTGCCAGAGAACAAAGAAACATTGATTACCTTAAAAATGTAGTAAAAGAAATTTTTTCATGCTTCAAAAGGGTAGAAAATCATTTATCCAGACAGTATTCTTGCCTAAAGCGTAAATTGCCTGAAGAAGTTTATTTTATAACAGCAGAAGAACTTGAGGAACTCTACCCGCAATTGTCAGCAAAAGAGCGAGAAGACAAGATTTGTGCAGAGAAAAAAGCTGTTTTTGTCATAGGTATAGGGGCTCCACTTAAATCTGGTAAAAAACACGACGGCAGAGCACCAGATTATGATGATTGGCAGCTTAATGGAGATCTTTTGTTCTGGTATCCTATGCTTAATCGTGCTTTTGAAATTTCTTCGATGGGTATTCGTGTTGATGAAAAAAGTATGCAGGAACAACTAGAAAAAGCGGGCTGTATTGAAAGAGCTGAATATGATTTTCACAAGCAGGTGCTTAATGGAACACTTCCGTATACAATAGGCGGAGGCATAGGTCAATCAAGACTATGTATGTTCTTTTTAGACAAGGCACATATTGGCGAAGTTCAGGCTTCGGTTTGGCCTGTTGATATGATAATGACCTGCGAAAAAAATGGCATTAATCTTTTATAATCTGCAAGGTTTGAGAAATGTCTGAATTATTTGCCGGCTATAGAGTTAAGAAGCGCACATTTGCAGTTGCAGGACTGGCTTTTCTTGTCAGTCTTGTTACTGCTGTTATGATAGGCTTTTATGCTTTTTCCCTGATAGGCTCAGATGTGCTTTTCCGTTTTCAGTTAAAAGAAGAGCAACAACCTATCAATCTGCCGGGCAGTGGTATAAATATAAGTGATTTTAAAAGCAGTAATATGATAGTAGACGGTTCTTTTGAGCCATTTTATTATCGGCATTTTCTAACTGCTTATGATGGTGATGAAAGTTCTTTAATAGTTTCCTCGGAAGATGCGAGCAGATACTTTTATAAAGATGAGTTTTTTACAGGTGCTGATATACGTGTTTATGGACAAACGACTGACGGATTACGTTTGAAAAAACAGGGTAAAGTAAGCAGTTATGGCTTAAATCAAGTAGGTGTTTTTCAATCTATTAGAATGCCTGCAGATATGCAGCAGGAGTTTTCTCTTAGTGCCTTAACCTCCTGGCAGAACAAGTTTTTGCTTGTCGGAGGAAGTGATGGTCTGGTATTAACGGTTGACAATAATCAGGTGATTGCACTTACAGATACAGGAATAAATGAAGAAATTACTGATATCTGTACTTTTGAAAATGAAATTTTAGTTAGCAGTGCTAATGGAACACTTGCATTTTCTAATGATAGTGTCAGCTGGCAGGAATGGTATCCAGGAGGAATAAACAACTTAAATTCCATAGCTGTAAATAGCAAAGGTATGTACACGGCTGTAGGAAATAATGGATTTGTTATTAGTGGTAGAGACGGTGTTTTTTTCAGGTCTTTCCCTAAAATTGATGACAATCTGGTATCAGTCGAAGCATTGGGTGACGGCTGGCTTGCCGTAGGCGAAGCAGGAACTATTATTTATTCTGAAAACGCAATATCATGGGAAATAGTCAATGAAAAAAGCAGTCAGCTTACCTGGAGTTCTATTAGCACCTTTGAAAATGGCGCTTTGATAGTTGGAGGCAATGGTAAATCTGCGATTTATAGAACAGATATGCAGAACAAATTACAGATAATTTCAGAAAACTTTTTTTCTCACGATTTAGTAGATATTATAAAAGTTACTGATGCACAATTTATTGCTATAGATAGTTCAGGATTATTTTACATAAGTAATGATGAAGGAGAAACCTGGACATCTTCAGATATAAATTTGGAAATAAAAGCTAAGCGTCTGGCAATTTTAGAAAACAAAATCTATTGTATTGATGGAAATAATAAGTTAGGCAATGCATCTCTAGTTGCCAAAATAAAAATTGATTCTCCACTTCAGGACGGTTTGTTTCAGGCTGGAGACTTAATCTTTATGGAGCTTGACCATTATCAGTTGAAGTCGACAGTAACCCATGACGATCTTATAACTTTTACTAATACAGATGATTCGTGGCATATCTCAGGGAATACAGAGATTGAAAGAATGAAAGACGAATCGGCACCTTCAGGCGAAGGATATTTAAGATTAACAATTGATAATGAGGGCTTTATATATCAAAGCCTTAATTCTTCAGATTTTATTGATCAATCCGATAATGTAATTTTTAATTTTAGTGGTTGGTTTAACAGTCAGGAAACTTCCAGAACAATTACTGTACAGATTACCGGACTAAAACAACCGGCAGAAATAACCCTTGAGATTGCGTCTGATGACTGGCGCAGATACTCTGGTAATTTTATTATACCTGCTAACTGGATTGATCCTGAAGCAGATATTTTTATTAATATCGGTTCAAAGGATCGCGGCGAAATATTAATAGATGAACTTTTACTTGTATCTGCTCTGGATGGGCAAAAAGCTTATACTTCTGATTTTATAAAAACTATAACCGGTATTAGTCCTCAGGTTATAAGATTTGCAGGTATACCTATTGGCAAAATTACTGCTCCACCTGAGTCATGGGCTATGCATGCAGGTCAGGACGGTTTTGTGCTTGCTCAAAATGGTTGGCATAAAAATCGCGAAAACTCCTTAACTGAAGCCCTAACGATAGCAAAAAACACTCATTCTGAACCATGGCTGGTTATAGATTCTTTTACTAGTGAAACTGAAATAAATAATTTGATGGAATATCTTGCCGCACCTGTTTCAGAAAAATATGGCAAACTGCGAATGGAACAAGGATCGGCTGTGGCCTGGACAGATTATTTCAGCAGGTTTTATATTGAGATTACTGATGAAAATAATTTATTTAAGGATGATAGGATAAAATCTTCTTATGTTGACTGGGTAATAAATCAAATATATGAATCTCCTTATTATTTGAAAATAAAAAACAGCCTTATTTTTATTGATGGTATGAAATATGATCAGGGAATAATGCTTTCATCCGCAGACTATTATGCAACCGACCTTCAGATATCAGAAAGAATTGATAAAGTTGATAAGTTAGAAAAGATCTATCTTGATTACTGGAGTAGATTGCCAAGAAATCCTGAAAAAAGCACACAGTCATGGCCATCAATGATAAAAACCGTTAATTATGACAAAATATTATCAATACAGAATAATAATATAAATTTGGCTTCTCTTGTTGGTATGCTTACTTATGATTTAGGACAGCAGACAAGTCTTATCATGAATGATTTAGATTCTAAATATCAGTCTGATAATCGTTTTGCACAAATTAATGAAAAGGCTGCAGAAATAATTTCTGCAGCTTCAACCGGGGAAGCATTCAGAGTAGAACGTCTTGCAGCCTCTGATGAGATTTATCTTTTTGCAACCAGAAAAAATAACTCTGTAAAGGTTGTAATTTGTAATGCAGGTGAACTACCTGCAAATTGTCAAATTGTAACGGATTTTGATATTTCTGGAGCTAATATAATAAAATACGATGCAGAAGGAAATGAAATAGGTACGGAAAAATTAAGAAAGAATGAAAGCCAGATAACCATTCTTCCAGGTGGAGTAGTGTATCTTGAAAAACTTGACAGTTGAATTTAGTATAGATATAATAATCAGGCGCTTGGGTGGTTAGCTCAGCTGGTTAGAGTACTTGCTTGACATGCAAGGGGTCGTTGGTTCGAGTCCAATACTACCCACCAAGTAAAAGTCCCTGAGACTGTGAGGTCTTGGGGGTTTTTTGATTATCAGGGAGATGTATTGCAATGTGTGCAACAATAAAAGAAAAATTTGAAAATAACGATGAGCAAACAGAAATAAGTTTTTTTGATATAGGCATGTCTGAGAACATGATTCAGGCTGTCTCTAAAATGGGATTCAAAAAACCTACCTCTGTTCAGATAAGAACTATACCGCCAATGCTTAACTGGAACGATATTATAGCTAAGGCTCCTACAGGTACGGGCAAAACCAGTGCTTTCGGAATACCTGTTCTAGAACATCTGGAAGATAATTCGCAGAATCCACAGGCTTTAATATTGGCACCAACCAGAGAGTTGGCAGTGCAAATAAGTCAGGAAATGCAAGATTTAGCCAGTGAAATTAAAAACTTCAGAATAGCTACTGTTTATGGTGGCCGAAGAATAGATCAGCAGATTGCTCAAGTTAGAAAAAATCCACATGTCATAGTTGCAACTCCAGGTCGTCTGATTGATTTAGTAAAACGTCAAGTTGTTAGACTTGGTTCTGTTCATACTGTTGTCCTTGATGAGGCTGACAGAATGTTGGATATGGGTTTTGTAAGTGATGTTAGATATATACTTGATAAAATGCCGCGAGTTTCGCAGATAGCTTTGTTCAGTGCTACTATGTCGAGGTCTGTTATGGATATAAGTTGGATATATCAGCGTGATCCTGTGGAAATTATAGTTGATCCCGAAAAAGATAATAGACCACAAATAAAACAATATCAGATTGAGGCAAATGGACCGGAAAGGCTTAGGACATCAGTCAAAATATTAAATAACAATGATTTTGAAAAAGTAATGGTTTTTTGTAATACAAAGCAAATGACAGAAGTAGTTGCTGAAAAATTGCAAAAATCAGGTATAAAAGCAGAGAGTATTCATGGCGATATCAGACAAGCTAATCGAGAAAGAATAATTAAAGGATTTAGAACAGGTAATATTAAGGTTCTTGTTTGTACTGATGTTGCAGCTCGTGGGATTGATGTTGATGGTGTTGAAGCTGTGATTAATTATGAAATTCCTAATGAAAATGAGCATTATACACATAGAATAGGAAGAACCGGCAGAGCTGGGCGGCAAGGCATAGCATATACTTTTACTTCTCCAGTGCATCAGGCACGATTAAATAGTATAATCAGATATACACGAACAGAGATGGAACTGTTGGATATTCAGGGAGGTAATGATGAGAGACGTTAAGTGCAGTAATTGTAATAAGGTTTTTCAAATAGATGAAAGTGCAGAAAAGGCATTTTGCGTATATTGCGGGCAGTCTAATGAAATTATTGATGCCGTAAATATTGAGTATGAAAATGTTACAGATGAAGTAAATGATGAGTTTTTTGAATGGAAAAAGCAGATTGAAGCTGCAAGATTCAAAGTTTATGATAAAAGAACCGGAGATCGTGGAGATACTTTCATTGGTTTTTGGACTATGCTAATGTTTCATGGCAGAAACAGTAGAGGTTTTTTTGGGCTAAAAAGAGCAAGGAAAGAAGCAGATAAATTTTGGCAGCAATCAGCTATGAGTAAAGTTATTGATGCAGCTGGTGATCAGGCAGAGAAACTTGTTTCAGAGCAATTATATGATTCGGCCAGAGTTTTTTACCAAACCTGCAGGGAAGACAGACATTATGGTTCAAAAATGCTTGATATGGTCAAACTAAAACCGGAACAGATTGCTGAAAAAGCCGCAGGCGAAGTATGTAATCTCATTTTTCAATATTGGCTCAATTTTGAGCCTATTATGTTTAGAGATCAAATTTTCAGGGCAGCATGGTACGCCTTTGCTCCTTCCTTCCCAGACAAGCCTTCAGCACTGGAGCAAAAAATAAAATCGCTTTCTGAGGAGGAACAGAGCACTTTAAGACAAATATTAAAATTGTAGTTTCAGACAGACAACAGTCAAATACTTCACAGCTTTGAATATCCGTAGCTGTTTACAATTGCTTCGAGTCTTTTGCCGGCTTTGCAAGACGTACAATCTATTGGCAGATGTGCTTCATAATCAGGGATATCCTGATTGCTGAAAAGTGAATGAACCGTTTGATTGTCTATATGTTCAACTGCACTGAAAACTGCTGCTATACTGCTTATTCTGCCATTGTAATAATGTGCACACTGAATTGCCTGCGCAAGAGTGTTACCAGTGGTAGCGGAGGCTGCCATAATAAGTATTTGTTTGTTGCTGATTTTCTTTTGAATATTGTCGCGAAAAATAAACTGACCGCTGCTGTTAAACTCAGGTATTATGACATTAATGCTGCTTCCTGACATCATGTGTTCATTGTCTGACTTACAAAGCTCAAGCGCCAGATAAGCTGCTATAATTTCTGTTCCATCAAGACATACGATTGTTTCTACAGGCGTGCTGTTTTTTAGTTGCTCAGCAAAAGCTGCACCGGCATCAAAAGACATAGTATGATTACACTTGATTTCTGTCATATCCAGATAATAATTAACATGCGAATGCCTTGTAGCGAAATGTCCGGGCATAATATCTAGATGCAAAGATGGATAGATAGACGAATAAATTGTTTTTATCTTTGTTTCCATGGTCTCACTCTCCTTATCATTATATACTTCAGGAAAATGTTCTGGCCTGTATTTTGTCGGAACCAAAGCTGCCTGATTTCAAGCAGGTTCAAAACACTTGTATAAAATCATTATACGATTTGAAGTCAATTTAGTGAAGAGTAAATATTATTTCAAATTCTGAATTTAGCAGCATTTTTACCAGCCAACCAGCCTGTTGAGAAAGCTGCCTGCAAATTATAACCGCCGGTATCGGCATCAATATCTATTACTTCTCCGGCAAAAAAAAGATCCTTAATAATTTTAGATTCCATTGATTTAGGATCTATCTGTTTGAGATTTATACCTCCGGCAGTAACCATTGCCGTTTTAAAACCTCTGCTTCCATAAATATTTACAGGTAATCCTGTTGTGATTTTGGCCAGATTTATTAACTGATCACTATTTATTGCTCCTGAACGTGATTTGGGATCAAGATTAGCAAGAATAATTAATACTTCCTGCAGACGAGAAGGTAGAGGGCCGCTCAAAGCATTGATAAGATTTTGATTGCTGGCAGCTTTTATATCTGCTGCCCATTTTTCTGCTAACTCGGAAACTGAAAACTGTGGGCAAAGATTTATTTTTAGCATGCACTCAGCATTTAATTTGTCTGTCTCTTTATTATATGGTAAATGTCTTGAAATTCTTAAAATTAACGGGCCTGACAGTCCAAAATGAGTAAAGAGTAATGCTCCTTTATCTCTTTTGATTCTTTTTTTGTTAACAAATAGCTGTAATTCTACATCTTCGACACTGATTCCCTGAAGATCTTTAATCCAGGATTCATTTGAAAGCAAAGGCACAAGAGCCGGTTTAACAGGTATAATCTGATGTCCCAGACTTTGTGCCAGAAAGAAACCATCTCCGGCAGAGCCTGTATTAGGGTAGGAACTGCCACCGGTTGCAATTATTAGAGCATCTCCTGAGATAGTTTGATTCTGTGAAGAAACAGCACAGAAACAATTGCTTTCCCTATGTACTTTTTTTACAGAAAAATCAGTCAATATCTTGACTCCTGCCTGGGTATTTAGAGAGATAAGTTTTGCCAGAATATCCGATGCATTTGACTGATCAGGAAATATTTTACCATTTTCTTCAGTTACGAATTTCATATTGAATCTGTAAAAAAGCTCTAGAAGATCGTTGCGAAAAAATTCATTAAATGCAGGATACAAAAATCTGCCATTATTACATTTTTGGATGAATGTCTCTATATCGGCACTGTTAGTGATATTACATCTGCCGGAACCCGTAATAAGCAATTTCCTACCAGGGGCTGCCATTTTTTCCAAAAGTGTAACTTGAGCTCCGTTCTGAGCTGCAGACAAGCCCGCAATAAGACCAGCAGGACCTGCTCCAATTATAATTATATGTTTTCCCATTTTATTCTCGATTCAAATAAGTTTTATTTAATGCCGTAAGAGAGTTTATCCAGACTGCTGTTTCATGAACTCTTGGAAAAGGTGTCATAAGAGCCTTGCAGATGTCATCTGCATTGATTATACTTGATGGCGAAAGACCATTTTCCACGCTGCTTATGAAAGAAACACTAAGATCTGTTCTTTTGGAGAGTTCAATCTGACTTATATGATACCTCTCCCTTAGCCTTTTGAGAAGACAACCGTAGGTTACAGCTGGAAAACTGGAATTTGAATCAGTTGATATTGGCTGCTGTTTTTGAATAGCTGGATTGTTCATAGAAGCACCTCTCCGAGCAATAACTTCCAAAATTATATGGTTATATTAGCTAGTAAATGTAATTATGGGTATTATAACATGTATTTGTGATTAGAATGAAATAGTATTTTAATATAAATAAATAAATTATAAAAGAATTATGATAAATAATTATTCTGAAAGGATAAAAATGAATACAGAGAATAAAGCATTACTGCAAGATGCAAAAAATGAAAAAGTAATAATTGTGGGATTGAACTGTCTTCAAGGTTCTGCTGCCGTGGAAGAAGCTGAGCTTTCGCTGACAGAGTTAGGTGAACTTGTTAATGCAGCAGGTGGAGAAGTGGTAGCCTCTGCTTTGCAGAGCAGGGAAAGTCCTGATTCTGCCTGGTTTATAGGTAAAGGTAAATTAGAAGAAATAAAAAATACTGCTTATGATTTAGAGGCAGATACGATAGTTTTTGATGATGAATTATCCGGCTCGCAGATTAGAAATATCGAAACAGATACAGGGTTGAAAGTTCTTGACAGAACCTTTGTTATTCTTGATATTTTCGCCAGACGTGCACAAACTAGAGAAGGTAAGCTTCAGGTTGAGCTTGCCCAACTGCAATACAGACTTAGTCGTCTTATTGGTACTGGTAAAGCCCTATCAAGACTAGGAGGAGGTATAGGAACCAGAGGACCGGGAGAGACTCAACTGGAAACTGATAGGAGACATATAGGACGCAGAATTGCGTATCTAAAAAAATCACTAAAAGAGATTGGTAAAAGAAGACAAAGAACAAGGCAGCATAGGCGCAATCAGGAAGCTGTTATAGCTGCAGTGGTAGGATATACAAATGCAGGTAAAACTTCCCTTATGAATGCTCTTTGTGATGTTGACCTAAATGCCATGGATCAAGTTTTTGCAACTCTGGATCCAGTTGCCAGAAAGTTGATTTTGCCTGATGGACAAACAATAGTTTTGGTTGATACTGTTGGGTTTATACGAAAATTACCCCACAATCTAATTGAAGCTTTTAAATCAACCTTAGAAGAAGTAACAGAAGCAGATATTATTATCCATGTTACTGATGCATCGGATAAACAGGCAGAAAAACAGATTGAAATTGTCCATGATCTTTTATCCCAGCTTGATGCCCTTAGCAAACCAAGAATTCACCTGCTTAATAAAGTTGATTTGCTCGATGAAGCACCTCGTAAAGTTCTTTTTGGCGACCACAATACTCAAAAAAATGAAAATACTATAGCTGTATCTGCTAAAACCGGCAAAGGACTGCAACAGGTTAGAGAAAAAATAGCTGCTATAGCTGGTGGTAATATGATTCCTGCTATAGTTTTTTTCCCTTATGATAAATCTGATTTACTAAGTTATATTCAAAACAATGGTATTATTGACCGCCTGTCTTATGAAGATAAAGGCATAAAAGTTGAGATTAGAATAAAATCCAGTCATTATACTTTTCTAGAACCATGGATTTATCTTGCGGAAAAACATTCATAGAGATAAAATGATGTGACAAGATGTTATTATTTATTATCAAGCTGGATTTTTCGTCAAACCTAAGTGACGGAAAGATTAGGAGGCTGCCGTCAGGCTGATTGCGATGCAAGAGTATGATCAAAAAGTCAATGAACTTATGTTGGATATATTTGACAAAATTCTCGTTACAGAAGAAAGAGCTTTAAGTAAAGGCTATTTTAAGGATTTATCTGTTGCTGAGATGCACACATTAGAAAGTATCGGTCTTTATGATTGTAAAACTATGAGTGAGACTGCTTCTACACTTGGCGTTACAACAGGTACACTTACAGTGGCTGTTGATCGGCTTGTTCGTAAAGGTTATGTCAAAAGAAAAAGAGATGACAAAGATAGAAGGGTAGTTCGTGTGCAGTTAACCAGACAGGGTAAGTTGGCTTATAGAATGCACCATAAATTTCATACACTTTTGGTGGATCGGTTAGTGGAACCGCTTGATAATGCACAGAAAGCTATCTTCCTTAGTACTTTGCAAAGTATATCTGATTTTGTAAATGAGCAAAGTCGAAAATACAATGAATTAGATAAGGCTAAAGAGGAGAAAATAAATGGCTGAATTTTCAAAAGACTTTATTAGCGAAAAAGTATATAATGCAGTAGCTGAATCTTCAGGAATTTCTAGAGACTCTTTGAGAGGGGAAACTGAACTTATTAAGACTCTTAATATGGACTCACTTGCTATTTTTGAGCTTGTTATCGAACTAGAAGAAACTTTTGATCTCAAAATTCCAGATGAGGACATAGATAATATTATTACAATTGATAATGCAATAGAGTATATTTGTAAGAGTTTTTCTTTGTGAGCGGAGGAAATATGCAGATAATAAAAGGCGAACAATATTTTCCTGTAAGGGATTTTGAAACTATTCCCCAGATGATTCGTCAGTGTGTTTCTTTGTTTGGTGATAAGCCTGCTGTTGTACATAGACTTTTGCCTGATATGCCTGCAGAAACCATCACATACAGACAACTATGGAATGATGCTCTTATATTATACAGTAACTTAAAAAAAATCGGAGCCACTGGTAGCAGAATAGCTATTGTTGGTGAAAACAGCTATCACTGGATTTTAGCGTATTTGGCTTCTGTTTTCGGTGCCGGCATAGTTGTTCCAATTGATCGGCTTTTGCCCGAATCAGAGATATTAGAATTATTATCAAGAGGAGAGGTCGAAACTGTTTTTTATGATTCGGCCTTTATTGATGTTTTTACGAATGCAGAGACTTTTCAAACTAATCAAGCAGATGAAAAGATTAAATGCCTGCCACACAATCGGATATGCATGAGATCAGGCAGATTAAAGCCTGATCAGAATGATAAATTAGCAAAGATGTTAATTGGCATAGATGATTTGACGTCTAACGAGGATAATAAAAAACCTGTTTTTATGGATATGTCGGATCTGCTTGATTCTTCTGAAAATATTTCTGCAATTGAGTTGCCCACGATAGATCCTGACAAGATAATGGCTCTTCTTTTTACTTCTGGAACTACAAGTATGGCTAAAGGTGTTATGCTTAGTCAACGAAATGTATGCTCGGATATAAAAGGCATAGCCGGAGTTGTCAAGTTGAACCCAGGATTACGTATGCTTTCAATTTTACCTCTGCACCATACCTTTGAAAATACATGTGGCCTGTTAATGGCTTTGTACGTCGGTGCTTGTATTCATATATGTGATGGCTTGAGATATATACAAAAAAATATGCAGGAATATAAGATAGAGATGATAATAGGTGTTCCTGCTGTTTTTGAAAGCTTTTATCAGAAGATTAATGATAAGCTGATTAAATCTGGTAAGGCTGCTCTTGTAAAGCGTTTAATAAAACCAGTAAAGTTATTGCGAAAAATCAAAATTGATGTTAGCAGGAAGATTTTCAAACAAATACATGAGGCTTTCGGTGGCTGCTTTTATATGGGGATTTGCGGAGCGGCGCCTATTGATCCTGCCGTAATAAGCTTTTTTGATGATATAGGTGTTAGAATTCTTCAGGGATATGGATTGACTGAAACATCACCTGTTGTAAGCGGTTGTAATAGTAAGATATTTGTTCCGGGAACTGTTGGAAGACCGGTTGATAATGTCACGGTAGCTATCGATTGTAATGTGCCGGGATCTCCTGGAGAGATATTGGTAAAAGGCCCTATTGTTATGCTGGGTTATTATAAAGATGAAGCAACCACCAGTGAAGTAATTGATGAAGACGGTTGGTTTCACACAGGAGATATCGGTATTATAGATCCTAAGACAAATTGTATAACAATAACAGGACGCAAAAAGTCTATGATTGTTCTCAGAAATGGCAAAAAAGTATTCCCTGAGGAAGTAGAGTATCTTATTAACCAGTTCGATTTCATAAAAGAATCCTTGGTTTTTGGTGATGAAACAGAAGAGGGAGATATTGTTGTCAGCGCAAAACTGGTAATAGATGAAAAAGCACTGGCCGATAAACATGGCTTGTCTGCAGAAGATCAGGAAGTTCAATCATTTTTGGAGAGAATGCTTAAAGAAGTTAATGCGAATATGCCTTCTTTTAAATCTATTCGTCAGCATGTTTTTTCTTTTAAGGACATGATTAAAACAACGACTTTAAAAGTTAAGAGGCAGATAGAAATAGACAACCTTAAAGACCTTATGGATCGGCAAAAACTAAAATGGCGTGAAATGAAGGGGTCGAATATTGATAAATATGGTAAAACTGATGGCAAAAACGATAATAAATCTGACGATGAAGAAGGCAGAAAATCAGATTTATGATTGCTGGCTGATTTGAACAAAATTATAAACACAGAACAAGCCTTAAAATTGACAGTATAATTGTTGTGGAGAAAAGAATGGATAAATTTATAAATGATTTACACTATTTGTTCATAATAAATCCTGTTGCCGGCAGAAAATACATAAAAAATCTGGCAAATTTAATCAAAAATGCTTTTGAAAATAATGGATTATCTCAGCAGTTCAGTATTGTAATGACTGATAGAAGAGGTCATGCATCAGAATTGGCTAAAACTTTTGGTGAGGAATATGGAGCTTCAGGTATTGTTATTGCCTGTGGAGGCGATGGCACAGCAAATGAAGTTGCTCAGGCTTTATATGGCTCTGAAACTATAATGTCGATCTTGCCAATAGGAACTGCAAATGACTTTGCCAGAGCCGCCTTTCCAACCTTGGTTCCTGAAATTATTATAGAGAAACTTTTGCAACCTCAAATCAAAGCTATTGATGTTTTTCTGGTCGATCAAAGTGTTTGTCTAAATATTATGTCGCTGGGGTTTGATACAAAAGTGCAAAAGACAGCGAGCCGCTTAAACTCAAAATACAGATGGCTGGGTGGATTTTCTTACCCTTTGGCTGTTTTTCTTAGTCTTTGGGGGCGTCGTGATTATAATATGTCCTACAGACTTAAAATTCTAAACAACAAAAACGAAACAGAAGATATTACAGGCAGTATAAATTACATCCTTGCTGCTGCTTGTAATGGCAAATATTACGGTGGCGGTTTTAACCCGGCACCCAATGCAAGTTTAACAGATGGAATACTTGATCTTTGTCTGGTTGAAAAAATGCCATTGTATCGAATGATAAGTTTAATTGGAAAATATAAGAAAGGTAAACACACAGACAGTGCAAAGATTCAAATGTACAGAGTTGTTTCTGGCGAAATAGCAGCAGATAAAGGTGAAAATTTTCTAGGAAACATAGATGGAGAACAATTCAGTAAAGAGAAGTTGTTTTTTGAAGTATTACCTCAATGTCTGCGTTTTGCTTTTATTGATAATATTGAATAAACGTATTTTTGTCCTATAAATATTGATCCTCCATTTTATGCATCCAATCACTTAATGCCGATGTCATTTCTTTGGCATTTTTGTAATTTTCAGGCATAAGCGGCTGTCCGAAATGTAAAATGACCTGCTTCTTTTTCTTAGTAACAGGATCTTTAGGTTCTGGCCATTTTTTATGTCTAGGGAAAACACTGTAACCTCCTTCAATGTAGACAGGAAGCAATGGTACTTTGCTTTTTTTAGCTATATAAGTAGCTCCGTCTTTTATCTCTGCTACTTTACCGTCATGACTTCTTGTTCCTTCAGGATGCACAAGGAGAATATTACCCTCATCGACTTTTTTCTTGGCAATAATCAATCCGCGGATAGGATTACCAAATCTATCTATTGCTATTGCTCTGCCTACACGAACAATTAACTTTCCTAAAAGGCCGTGTTTATCTTCAAGATCCTTACCTGCAATACAAGACATTTTTTTAAAATGTGCTTTTGGTAAACCTGCTCCTATCCACATACCATCTACATATGTTTGATGATTGGCAGCAATTACGTAAGGAATTTCTTTAGGAATATTAGATTGATTTTCGAATTTGAGTTTAATTAATAATCTGGTCATGGTCATACCAAAATAATAAGCACAATATCCAATAAAACCCCTGGGAATAGGATACTGTCTTTCTGCAGACTTCTGTTTTGCTGTTTGAATATCGCTGGTCAAATTAAAATCGCCTCCGAAACTTTTAATATACGGTTGTCATTCCACAATAATAAGCTGATTGACTATCTTGCAGAATACCACAAATTCTATCAAAAAACGATAGCAAAAATTTTATATAAGATAAAATCAGATAAAATATATTTTTGCTATATATTTTTTGTGATACAGCATACCTAAAAATTTCCCTCAAATAAATTTTCTTGCTGTATTTTATTCGATTGCCTTTTAAACTGGAAAAACTGTTTTAATTTTAGGCTGCTCTCATCAGCTAAAATACCGCCATAGCAAAATAAATAGTGGTGTAAAGGCAGGTCAAATGTTTTGATAACAGAATAGCATGCACCGGTTTTTGGATCTGAAGCTCCAAAAACAACACCATCTAATCTGGATTGAATGATCGCTCCAGCACACATAAGACAAGGCTCCAAAGTTACATACAAAGTACATCCAGTCAATCTCCATGTACCAAGCTTTCTGCAAGCTTGGCGGATTGCAATTATTTCTGCATGTAAAGTTGAATCTTGCCTGTTTTCTCTTAAATTATGTCCTCTGGCTATTATTCTTCCATCTTTAACAATAACTGCTCCAACAGGAACTTCGTCATTGGCAAAGGCCTTATCTGCCTGCCTTAGTGCTGCTTTCATATATTTTTCATGACACACAAAATCAAATCTTCCTGTAGTTTGGCAAGAAGATTTGATTTGGGTATTTTTTTTATTATTTTCTTTTATTATGTACATGTGATAATTATATCAGAAAGAAACTAATTAAGTTCAACCATACAAGAAGTTTTATTTCTGATATTAAGTTCGGAAACCTGATCATTACCAAAAACTTTTCTCATTTCGTATAAATAATTTTCCATAATATCAAGAGGAACAAAAGCTTGAATTGTTCCGGCAAAGCCGCCTCCGTGAACACGACAGGCGCCGCGTCCATCTAACAGATGTTTTGACAAAGATAAAGCAAGAGCAACAGGCTGTTCACTTACAGATTTTATGGACCAAACATTTTGCAGTTGAGTCCAGGAACTAATTCCAGAATTGTTTATTAGCGTCAAAAAAGAAATGAAATCCTCATTTTTGAGTGCGCTTACCTGTTCGACTACTCTTTGATTATCTTCAAAAAAGTGAATAGCTCGCAGCACCGCCCTTTCAGAAATATTGTTTTTTAATTCACCAAGTTTTTCCCAGAATAATTTCGGGTCTATTTCCCTCAATACACTTTTGCCAAAAAAAGATGCAACAGAACGCATTTCTGTCGGTATAGCTGCATATTCACCAGTTAAATCAGCGTGACTTCCCCCGGTATTGGTAATTACAAGGCCATAACCTGAACGGTTAAAATCTATATCAAGGGATTCAACCAAAGGTTTTTCTTTTTTGGCAAAATCAATCGAGATGATGCCTCCTACTGAACAGCCGCATTGATCCATTAATCCGCTTGGCTTACCAAAATATTCATTTTCTGCATACTGAGACATCATAGCTCGCTCAACCGGACTGACAGAATTATTATTATAGAAATAATCAATTATTGTAGAAACCAATATTTCAAAAGCTGCAGAAGAGCTGAGACCGGATCCTTTTGGAACACAACTTGTGGTGTAAATATCCAGACCACCAATCTTGTAGCCACGATTACAAAATGCAGCCGCAATGCCTCTGATCAAAGCTGCTGAGTGTTCCTTTTCTTCCGTTTTTATTCCCAGATCGCTAAGATTAATGACATCCATTTTTTCGAATTCTTCAGATTTAAGGCGGATAGTATTATCTTGATTTGGTGCTGCTAGAGCGAGTATATCAAGATTTACAGCTGCACAAAGAACTCTGCCATTCTGATGGTCAGTGTGATTGCCGCCGATTTCCGTACGTCCGGGAGTGCTAAAAAAAACACCTTTGCTATGCTCTGGGAACTGCGACTGGAATAAATCTTTCAGGCGAACAAAGCGCTTTTGCTGTTCATATAACATATTAGTATCGTTACCATATATTGATTTCAGAGATTCTATTGCTTTAAGAGAAATCATTTGTTCCGCTACTGATTTAAGTGAAATCATAATACTATCTCCTGTGTACTTAATGAATTTTTAAAACTTAAGCAGATGTAAATCATGCACATCTGAGTTAATTATATCCAAGATTTTATCTGTTTAAATGGTATAATGTTGACTGAATTGGTTAATTTGTTATAGAAAATACCTCAAGAAATCAGTTGTTGATTTTTAAAACAAACATTATGCCAGCTGATTTAGCTCCTTCTTGCTTAATTACAATGATAACATTATAATAGCTTCATGTTATTCTACTCAAATAATCAGTTTGAAATAATTATAGAACAGGATGGATAAAATGACTTTAAAAGATGGACGTTGCCCTAATTGCGGTTCGTTGTTAAGCCTTAACGAGAAAGCGGAGAAAGGACATTGCCTCTTTTGTGATGCAGTATTTGATAATAGCAGAGCTTTTGAGATTGCTGCTGACCCAGAAGGTGTGGAATTTCCAAATGAGGAACAGCCCAAATATGAAGGTCCTAATTTAGATCCTCAGTTGAATGTTCCAACGGGTGTAAAGGTTCCCGCATCTAAACCTGCAAAAAAGACTTCTTCAAGAAGAGCCCCTGAAAAAAAAGAGGCTTATGTGCATAAAGAGCCTATTAAGTTGCCCGAAATCAAGCTCACACCAAAGAAAAGAATACAGGTGGCTTTGGTTTTTGTGATAATTTTAGCTATAATAGCTGGTATTGGTGTACCTACTGTTATGAAACGTGATAATGACAGAACCGCCATAGTGAACTCTTTTGTGCAGAAAATAGAACACCAACTTAATCCTGATAATTCGGTTGCTATTAGATATACTGCCAATAATTATGCAATAATTGTTTTGCCGGAAAATATTGATCAGGATGAGGCAATAAATATTTTCCAGACCTATTGCAATGTGAGAGCCGAAGTAAGAAATGAAACTACGGCAGGATTTGATAAAATCTATGGCAGAGTGTCAATGAAAATCATGATGCCGGAAGGCGGTTATATGTTTGAACGACCTGAAAATGAAGCGCAGATTACTGCCGGAACTAATATAAAGAAGCTAAGTTGATCAACATTTTCAAGATAATGTTTGACATTTAGCTTTTTGCATGTAAACAAGCACAAAAAAACACCTGCAATTATAATATTGCAGGTGTTTTTGTCAGAAATATATCTAGTCAATTTTTGTTCACAATTGAGATTTAATTTTTTCAAAGACTTCTGCTAGACTTAGGTCAAGCAAGACAGGAATTGCTTACCTCCTTCTTTCATACTTTTCTCCTCCAATATAGAAAACAGCTTCAAGAGTGGTGCCTTGAAGCTGTTTTTTTGAGTGTGAACAAGTAATAGATATACTATCAAATTATAAAAGGTAATTATTTAATAAACTTTCCAATTACAATATTAATCATTATATCTTTTCAAAAACTGGCATGTTCGTTCATGTTTAGAATTAAATACTTGATCAGGGGTTCCCTGTTCAATAATATAGCCTTGATCCATAAAGATGATTCTGTCTGCCAGCTCCTTGGCAAAAGCCATCTCGTGAGTAACAACCACCATTGTCATTTTTTCTTCAGCAAGAGATCTGATAACTTTTAGCACCTCGCCTGTTAATTCTGGATCCAATGCCGATGTGGGTTCATCAAAAAAAATCATTTCTGGATTAAGGGCAAGTGCTCTGGCAATCGCCGCTCTTTGTTGCTGGCCGCCAGACAATTGCCATGGATAAGCATTTGCCTTATCTGCCAAACCAAGCTTTTCAAGAAGCTTATATGCTCTTTCCTCAACCTGCTTCCTTTTTTCACCCAGAACAACTGAAGGGGCTTCCGTTAAATTTCTAATTATACTGAAATGAGGAAATAAATTGAAATTTTGAAAAACAAGACCGATTTTCAAACGTATCTGCCTTAAGGTAGATACGTCTGAATAGGTAGCCTTGCCAGTTGAGTCATCTTTACACAATACTTGACCACAAACCTTTATTTCGCCGCCATCAGCTGTTTCCAGCTGGTTAATCAGACGCAGTAAAGTAGATTTGCCGGATCCTGAAGGGCCGATTATAGCGATAACCTCTCCATGACCGACTGAAAAACTTATATCCTCAAGAACCTTAACATCACCAAAGGATTTTCTTAGTTCTTTTACCTCTAAAACAGGTGCCGAATTTGTCTGCTCATATGAAATCATTTCCGCTTATCCTTTATAATAGCTTAATTTTTTTTCAGCTCGGTTAAAAACTGCCGCAACAACACTATTCATTATTAGATAAAAACCACCGGCTATAATGATAGGGATTATGGATACTTCTCGCGAAGTTGTATTCTGAGCAGCCCTGAACAGCTCGAAAACACCAATTGTTTGAGCTAGTGCCGTGTCTTTTACAAGTGTCATGCACTCGTTTGCGCTAGCCGGCAGAACACGCTTTATGACCTGAGGAAGAGTTATTTTATGAAATGTCTGCCATGCAGAAAACCCCAGAACTTTTGCTGCCTCAGATTGGCCAGCAGGTATGGAATCAATTCCCCCTCTGAAAATCTCAGCAAAATAGGCTGCATAATTAAGCCCAAATGCTATTATTGCCGCAACAAATCTATCTACATTAATATTTAAAACAAAAGGCGGAAAATACATAAAAAAGATAAGCTGCAACAAAAGAGGCGTGCCTCTCATTATAAGCAAATACAATCTTATTGGAAGATTAATCAGCGGATTTGAAATTCCTCTTAGCTTGGCTATTAGCAAGCCTAAAGGCACAGAAATCAGCAATGTCAGTGCAAAAAGCCTTATTGCTGTTACTGTGCCTTCAAGCATATATGGGATTATAACCCTGTAATTCATATCTGCTCCCTAGATTCTGAGAAGTTTATTTGCCGATAGTAGTGATGTCTTTACCAAACCACTGTACTGATATCTCTGCCAGTTTGCCGTCGGCAGCCATATCTTCAAGGTGTTTTTGGACTTCATCTCTCAAGGACTGATCTGCTACTCTAAAACCAATTCCATATTCCTCTTCGGCCAAATATTCTTCGAGAATTCTGAAACTGTCATCTTGTTTATCAATATAATAGCTTGCTACTGTTTCGTCTATAAGCAAAACATCAGAAGAACCACTTTTTAAATCAAGAAAAGCTGTTACATTATCTTTCAACTCTACTACACCTGAAAGTGAGCTTTTGAAATCAGCATCAGCATCTAATGCTTCAACAGCACTTGATTCTGCCTGAAGAACCAAAACCTTACCTTCAAGGTCTGCCTTTGTTTTATAAGGAGAGTCATCAAGAACAACAAGAACCTGGTGATTTGCCATATAAGCATCGGTGATATTTGTTTCAATTTTTCTGCTGTCAGTTATTGTATAACCATTCCACAGGCAGTCTATCTGTCCTGCATTCAGTTCATTTGTTTTTTGAGACCAATCAATAGCCTGAAGTTTTAATTCAATTCCCATACGTTTAGTTACTTCGGTTGCAAGGTCAACATCAAAACCTACCAATTCATTGTTATCATCTCTGAAACCCATTGGCGGGAAGTTATCATCCATGCCGAGTATAAGATACCCTTTATCTAGCACATCCTGAAGTGACGTATCTTCTCCATCTTTTTTCTGGCCGCAGGCAACTAATAGTGTTGATAACAACATTATTACTGCCATGATTACGAGCAATGTTTTTTTCATTATAATTTCCTCCTGAAGTATTATTCCCAAAGTATTTTACTGCATTAAAAGCTCTAAGTACATAGTTGGAAAATTACTAAATATCAAATAAGATCTTTTATTCAAAAAATATTCTGCTTTTATCTTAAAATATTGGCAATCTTGTGACTTGATAGTGCCTCTGCCAGGGCATATAATTAGATTAGTAACGAGTCTTTACTCGCTGCTTCATCCTCCTCTTGGATGAATCCCTTTAGATCTGTTATACTCACAGATTAGTGGCCTGTGAGTTGATCTGAAGGGATTTTTATTCTTTTACTCAAAATACTCAAGTGCTGCTTCCAGTAAACAGGCAGCTCCGCCGCTTGCTACTGACTCTTCAAAATCGCTTTTTTCAAAAGAAAGACATTTGAAATTTTTTTTTGTTTTTTTGCTCATATTTAAAAGCTGCATACTTATTTCCTCAGTCAGCATCGGTAAATCTTCAAGAAGTTGTCCTTCAAAATGCCAGTAATCGGCATCAATCAAATATGCTGTGTTATAAATTGTCATAGCAAAAGCAATGGCACATTCGTTAATTATTTGTTCGGCTTTTTTCTTTTTTTCCATAGCCGCAGTAACAAAATCAGACCAGCCTAAGTTTTTATCCTGTTTAAGGCGGCAAAACCTTTTTAATAATCCAGATTTTGTTGCATTTTTGTTTATCGGTACAGGTTTATCAGCTGAAATTGAAGGCACGAGCATGTTATTGGCAGATATTGTTTGTAGTTTATCTGCATGTCGCAAACCTTTATCAGCCACCCCAATATAGCTTATGTCATAATCTGCTGATAAAAAAACCATTGACTCATCAATATCTGTTTTAGCCTTCCATAATGCAGAATAGAACCTGCTGTCAGCAGAGCTTATGTTTTTTATTATAAAATTGTCTTGTTTTAGAGTTAAATTAAAATAGTCAACAATAAAGTTCAGATCGATATTTTCCTTGCCTTCGGAGTTCAAAATAAAACAAAGCCCTGCCATTTTGGAAAGGCATTCAGGGTTTTCTAATTCCATTTCAGAAATATTGTCTTCAAACAACTGGAGCCAGATTTCAGGATGTTTTTCATCATCATTATTTTTGCTGTCTGCTGCAATAACAGGCAAAATTGCTTTATATCTGACTTCCAGAGCGATATTTAATAAATATAGAGTTGTATGACGCTCCTCTGGCCAGATAATCAAAAAATATTTGGCATTATCATTTTGGCAATATAAATTTGGCCTTCGCCCGCCCGTAGAATCAGCAAGTCCTGATTCCTTGATCCAGCCATCTACCATCAATCTGTCAAGTACACGGTTAAGACTTGTAGAAGCAAGCCCTGTCATATCTGTTAAATATTGTCGGGTAGTATCTCCTTTATGTCTTATTAAGGAGAAAACTGTTCTGTATAAATCTCCCTTTAGTGGAGCATATGGTGATTTGGTCATAATGCCGCCTCCTCAATTACATCTTTCTTATCATTTAACTGATTAGATGTTTCTCCGTGTTTTACCATTAACATGCATATAAGAGCACCAACAAAAGAAATAACCGCATAAACAAATAGAACGCTGTAATCCTGAACGATATCTCTTATGATACCAAAGAGAATAGGACTTGCAATTGCCGCGCTAAAAGAAAAGAAATAATAATACCCTGTAAAACTGCCGATTCTTTCCTTGCTTGCCATTTCAACTACCATAGGAAGAGAATTTATGTTTATGCAGGCCCAACAAAAACCGCCTATAAACAGTAGTATTCTTAAAACAAGAACATCACTTACAAAAAGCATAGGGGTAAAAGCGATAATAATTCCGATCAAACCAATAACTATAACTTTTTTTCTGCCTGCTTTCCCTGCTATAATTCCTGCTGGTAAAGCAAAAGCTACAAAGGCGAGTGAAAAAATTGTTAAGGTCATGGTAGCGCTTCCTGCTGTTAGTCCTAATTCATTAGTTGCATATAATGTAAAAAAAGTTTCTACTGCATTATAACCGCAAAACCAGAAAAAAATTGCAAACAAAAGAGCAAATAAGCTTCTCTTTTCTCCTTTGCTCCAGACTTTAGGAGGCAAATTTTTATTATCCTGATGCGATTTTTTTATATTATTGAAAATGGCTCTAAAAATACCTGTTTTTTCATTCTCGATATTTTCATTAAGGCGGATTCTTCTACTGTCTGCTTCTCTAACAAAAAATACAAGCATCATTAATGCAAAAATCATTACGGCACCACCCATTAAAAAAGGGTAGTTATAACCACCTATATTTGCCAGAAGACCTCCCACAAAAAAAGCTATTATGCTGCCTACTCCACCCATTAGATTAATAACACCATTTGCCTTGCTTCTTAGTGGAGATGGTGTTACATCAGGCATTAAGGCAACTACAGGAGATCTCCATAAAGACATTATAAAGTTAAAAGCAATTACAATTGCCATCATTAATGCGAGTGATTCTGCTCTGGGAATTAAAATAAAGGCAACAGCACACAGAGGTATGCCAACTAATATCCACGGCATTCTTTTCCCTATTCTGGTATGTGTTCTGTCGCTTAACATACCAACCAGAGGTTGAAAAATAACACCAAAGAAATTGTCAATAGTCATAATTATTCCAATTATTGCCGTACTTAGCAAAAACCGTTCTTCGAGCATAACCGGAACAAAACTGTTATACAAGCTCCAGGCCAAGGAACTGGCAAAGAAACCAAAACCAATGAGAAAAGTTTTTTTGTAATCCAGCTTCATTTTTTTTTCCTCATACTTTCATGAAAATTTATTAAAGATCATATCTGGGAAAGAATATCTAAAGCTTTATCTGGTTGATCTGTGATGATCGCATTTACTCCTGCCTGAACAGCCTGCATAATCTGACGTTTTCCATTAACAGTCCAAGTGTTTACCTTTATTCCTTTTTCCTGACTGTTTTTTACCAAATCAGGAATCTGGAGATTTGCCCAATGCGGATGCAAAGCGTTGGCACCTACTCTAGTCGCATATATCCAAGGATCTATCAAACCACATTGATAAAGCAAACCACAATTTGCTTCAGGCGCATAGTCTAAAAGAAGTCTTAGGCTATAGTGATTGAAAGAAGAAAATACTATGCGATCCTGAATTTCAAAACTACTTACTAAATCCCATAGCTGCTTTTCAACACCGGGCATTTGAATAAGTCCATTTTTTATTTCGATATTCAGAATAAGATTTGTTGATTTGATAAGATCTAAAACTTCTTTAAGTTTTGGAATGCCAGCAGGTGCAATATCTTGCTTGAATGCCGCAGCATTAAGCTTTCTGAGGAATTCATAATTCTTTTCATATACCCACCCTGGCTCGCCTGTTGTCCTGTCGATTCTTTCATCATGAATTACTACAAGTTCCTGGTCTGCCGTTCTTTGCACATCAAGCTCAATACCATCAGCCTTTTGCTGTATTGCCATTTCAAAAGCCGGCATAGTATTCTCGGCAAGGACAGAACTAGCTCCACGATGTGCCCAGATCATAGGTTTTTTCATTGATTGCTCCTCCTGTACAAGATATACAGTCCATTATGTCCATGGAACATTATATCACGACATGATGTTTGCTGACTAATGTATAACTTTATGAAAGTTTTATTAACGCAAAGTTCTTCCAAACTGTATTGACGTTCGTGTGAACTCGTGTTAAGATAAGTAGAACCTAAAACAAGGAACATTGATAGTATATTTTGGAAAGGAGGTGTTTAGTGTGAAAATTAGCTGCCTGCCGGGTACGAACCTGACTATTGAAGACTATGAAAGAACTTCGGCTGAAAAAATTTTAAAAGGAATATTTTCCATGACCGGAGGAATCTACCTTTCACAGCTTTCTGAGTTAAGCGGAGTTCCTGCTGCAACTTTGCAAAACTGGGTAAAAAGAGGTTATGTATCGAGTCCTGTGGATCGAAAATATAGTATACGGCAGACAACAAGAATGATTATGATCGCTTTGCTTCGCAGAGCATTGCCCATGGAAGACATAGTTATGCTTCTGAGTAGACTTAATCATGATTTGGCTGATGAAAGCGATGATTTAATTGATGATAGTCAATTGTATCTCTATTTTTGCGACATTATCATGCAAATGCCAGAAGAATTATTCTTTGATGCAAAAAAACTGGAACGTGAAATTGATTTAAGAACATCGGATTTTGCTGTTGAAGATAAATTGCAGCGGGAATGTCTCAATACTGTTCTTGGAATAATGGTCAAAGCCTTCGGATCAACTATACTGCAGCAGCAGGTGCAGTCTGAATTAAACATAATGAAAGCGGGTGATTAAAATGACTGATTGGTGGCAGGGAATGACTGTTATCCAACAGATTTTGGCATTGATGGCAATTCCGGCAACGCTTGTACTAATTTTTCAAACAATAATGCTATTGTTTGGTTTAGGACAGGGCGATGGTTCTGAAATGCCTGACACAGGAGCTTCTGATTTTCCAGATTCTAATGGATTAGATTCAGATGAAGGTTGGGATATCCTCGAAGGAAGTGAAGAATCTGAAAGCTGGACTTCTGAAGGTGAAATTGATTATGATCCAGGACTAAGATTACTGACTGTTAGAGGTTTAGTAGCCTTCTTTGCTGTCGGCGGCTGGGTTGGTATTGCTGCAATTGACTTAGGTGCTTCGGCATTGCTGGCATCTGTTCTTGCTGTTCTTAGTGGACTTGCTTCACTGTGGCTTGTTGCAGTTATTTTCAGAATGCTCATGAAACTGCAAAGCAGTGGCAATGTTGAGCTAAAAAATGCTATCGGTAATACAGGTGAAGTATATCTTAGAATTCCGGCAAATATGAGTGGTAGTGGAAAAGTTACTGTATATGTTCAGGAAAGATTAATTGAAGCAAATGCGATGACAAACTCAAAGTCTGATTTGCCAACAGGAACACAGATAGAAGTTGTTGGCATTCGCGGTAATCGGCTTGTGGTTGAATCGACTATTGCAAAAGAAAATTAATATAATACTTTGAAACAGTATTTTAGTTAATGTAAAGCTGTAAAAAACGGCATGAAAGGAAAAATTATGAAAACATTTATTGCTTTGACATCATTGCCAACATCAGCTCTGATTACAGTAATTGTAATCTTTGTGCTTTTGTTTACAACCTTTTTGGTTTTGCTATCGCGTTACCGTAAATGTCCTTCTGATAAAATAATGGTAATTTACGGTAAAGTTGGCAGCAACAAAGATGGGTCTATTAGATCTGCCAGATGTATACACGGTGGTGCTTCGTTTATCTGGCCCGTAGTTCAGTCGTTCCAATATCTGGATCTGACACCTATATCCATAAGCGTAGATTTGAAAAATGCTCTTTCCAGACAGAACATAAGGATAGACGTTCCTTCAAGATTTACGGTAGGTATTTCAACAGAACAGGGTGTTATGCAAAATGCTGCTGAAAGATTACTTGGCTTAAAGCTTCCAGAAATACAAGAACTTGCAAAAGACATTATCTTTGGTCAGTTGCGTCTTATTATTGCAACTATGGATATTGAAGAGATAAATACCGATAGAGATAAATTTTTAGAAGCTGTATCAAGAAATGTCGAAACAGAACTCAAAAAAATTGGTCTCAGACTGATAAATGTAAATGTTACTGATATAAATGATGAGTCTGGATATATTGAAGCACTTGGTAAAGAAGCTGCAGCTAAAGCTATCAATGACGCTAAAAAATCTGTAGCAGAAAAAGACCGTGACGGCTCAATTGGTCAGGCAAATGCACAAAGAGATCAAAGAGTGCAGGTTGCTGCTGCTGAGTCAACTGCAATCGGCGGTGAAAACGAAGCTAAAGCAGATATTGCTGCTTCCAATGCAACTAGAAGAGAAAAAGAGGCAGATGCTCTAAGAAGAGCTACCGCAGCAGAGAAAACTATGGCAGCAAAAGCATTGGAAGAAGCTTACGATGCTGAGAAGAAAGCTGAGCTTGTACGTGCTGCCAGAGAAAA
The DNA here is from genome assembly GCF_900002895.1 of Ercella succinigenes. Taxonomy (NCBI): domain Bacteria; kingdom Bacillati; phylum Bacillota; class Clostridia; order Eubacteriales; family Oscillospiraceae; genus Ercella; species Ercella succinigenes. The sequence goes on from NZ_CDHP01000008.1 coordinate 217,465, forward strand.
GGCTACCCTTGAAGCAGATATTCTTGTAAAAACAGAAATCAGCAAACGTCAGATTGAAATAGATGCTGAAGCTCAGGCTGAAAAAACAAGAAGAATAGCCAAAGGTGAAGCCGATGCTATTTTCGTAAGAAAAGAAGCAGAAGCCAGGGGTCAACAGGAAATACTTACCAGACAGGCTGCAGGACTTGCAGAAATTGTTAATGCTGCAGGTGGGGATGCAAAAGATGCACTCAGACTATTGCTTGCAGACAAAATGGAAGATCTTATTGCAATTCAGGTAGAAGCAATTAAAAATATTAAAATAGACAAAGTCACCGTATGGGATGGTGGAGGACAAGGCCAGGGAAAAACACAAGGAACTGCAGGATTTCTCTCAGGTTTGATGAAGTCTATACCTCCTATGAATGATTTATTTAACATGGCAGGAATGAATTTGCCAGAGTTTCTGGGAAAGGACGCAAGTAAAAATCTGTCTGATGTAGTGGAAGGTATGGGGTTGCCTGTTTCTGAAAAAACAACTGATGATGAGTTTAAAACAGAATAATGTAGCACAAAAGAATGTTTGTTATAATTGTAGCAAGATAACCTTTATATTACATTTACCTGCTATTCGTAAAGAGTAGCAGGTAATTAATATATATACAAAACTACTTTAAGTTTTAATTACAAGCGGAGGGACACCTGATGGCAGTTTTATCACAAATGAGAATAGTCAGTCTGGAAGATCTGGAGGCTAATCTGGGAGTTAATAAATTACCTGCATATATAGATCAATGTGAACAGGATTTTATTAATCGCACAGAGCGCATAGCTGCAAGAATTGCTTCTGACAAAAACATAAAGGCTATTTTTGTTTCAGGGCCTACATCATCGGGAAAGACAACTTTTTCAAATCGTTTAGCGATGACTTTAACAAAAGCTGGTTTTCATACACATCTAGTTTCTATGGATGATTATTATCAAATTAAAGAGATTCAATATGATCCAGAAGGACGGCCGGATTTTGAAAGTATAGAAACCTTGGATACATCTTTAATGCTGGAACATCTTTCGGCTCTTTTTGCTGGTAAACAGGTAAGTCTACCACAATTTGACTTTATTAGCAGAGATAGATTATGGCCTGAAGAAAAATTAATAAAGTTAGGTGAAAAAGATCTGCTGATTGTAGAAGGTTTACATGGATTGTCAGAACTTGTTTCCGGTCAACTGAATCATGATCAGTATTTTGGTATTTTTATTATGCCCTGGTGTACTTTTCTTGATGGAAGGCAGGTTCTCGGAAGCAGAGATCTAAGAGTGTTGCGCCGCATCAGCAGAGATGTTTTGCACAGAGGATCAACTGCTCTTTCAACTATAGATTATTGGCCAATGATAGAACAAAACGAACAGTCTTTTGTACCTAAATATCTGGCAAGAGCAGATGAATATGTTAATTCTTGTCTGCCCTATGAGTTTTGTATTATTGCACCTTTGGCAGCAAAGGAAATTCAGAGATCACTTCAGCAACATGTTGATAATACATTGCCAGCCTCTATTTATCTCAAAGACATATCTGGATACTATGCCGATCTTGAACAAGCCTTAATAGAAGCGCGCTGTTTATACAATGCCTGCGAAAGAATCCCTCAGATTGATAAATCAGTAATTCCCCAAATGTCAATTTTAAATGAATTTATTTGATTTTAAGATCAGCTGTCCGAGAGTTTTGAAATAACAATGTAACCATAATACTTGACAACAAAAGTTATGGCATGTTTAATATTTTAATCGGCATATCAGAAATTATTTCTGATATGCTTCAATTGTTTATTGGGGGGACTTACAATGCCAATCAAAATACCTGATCATTTACCTGCAGCTGAAATTCTTGAGCAGGAAAATGTTTTTGTAATGCATGATAACCGTGCTTATAGTCAGGACATTCGACCTTTGAGAATTTTAATTCTTAATCTAATGCCTACAAAAATTGTTACAGAAACTCAATTGCTTCGTCTTTTAAGTAACTCCCCTATACAGGTTGATGTCGATTTTCTTTATACTGCCTCATATAACCCCAGGAATACGCCTCTTGATCATCTGATTAAGTACTATGAGACGTTTGAGCAAGTTAAAGAACGTAGGTATGACGGAATGATAATAACAGGTGCTCCTGTAGAGCAAATGCCTTTTGAACAGGTTGCATACTGGCCGGAATTATGTGAAATAATGGAATGGTCAAAGCGCAATGTATATTCAACAATGCATATTTGTTGGGGGGCTCAAGCCGGACTTTACTATCATTATGGAATACCAAAGTATGATCTTGATAAAAAAGTTTTTGGTATATTTCCTCATTATCGCAGCTACACAAAGCCAGTTAAGCTTTTTAGAGGTTTTGATGATGTGTTTTTTGTTCCTCATTCAAGACATACTGAAATAAAAAAACAAGATATAGAAAAGACCGATCAGCTAAGGCTACTATCCGAATCGGAAATATCCGGTGTTTACGCAGTTTCAGATATGAAGGGGCGTCAGATTTTTCTTACCGGGCACCTTGAATATGATCCGCTTACTCTTAAGTATGAATATGAAAGAGATATAAATCGAGGATTGAATATAGAATTGCCTCGTAACTATTTCCCTAAGGATGATCCTGTTCAGACGCCACAGGTTCTTTGGCGGAGTGCTGCTTATTTGCTTTTTGCCAATTGGCTTAATTATTATGTTTATCAGGAAACACCATTTGACTTGACGGCAATTCCGCAAGATTAAAGTTATAAATGTTATGGAGGTAACTCCAGTTACTGCTAAAAAAGTCTATAATGAATTATCATCTCTTCTTAGGAAGAGTATATGAAAATCTATCAATAGATGTGAAATTTTTTGTTTACAAAAATAAGAGGAGGTCTCTTCATGGCTTTGACAATTACTTCTGAAAATTTTGACGAACTAGTATTAAAAAGTGACAAACCTGTATTACTTGATTTTTGGGCAGTATGGTGCGGCCCCTGCCGTATGGTTGCTCCAACGGTTGATAAACTGGCTGAAGAATATGAAGGTAAAGCGATAGTAGGTAAGGTAAATGTAGATGAGGAATCAGAACTTGCAGAAAAATTCAAGGTCATGAGTATTCCTACTTTATATGTCCTTAAAGATGGACAGGTTGTGGAGAGGCTTATAGGTGCCAGACCACAACAGGAGTTAGCAGCAGCGATTGATAAACATCTATAAGTCCTGTTTGCTGTTATTGCAGATTTTATATTAAAGTAATTCGATTATCTTTTATATTGATTGCTGTCCTTTTAACGAGGACAGCTTTTTATATGTTTAAAGTAAGAAAATATGCTTATATGATATACTTAAAATAAATTACAAGCATATTTAGCTTGAAGAAAGAGGTGTCATATGCTGGAAATAATTAATGATGGAAGAACTTATTTGCCTGTTCTGGATAGTAAAGCACAGTCAATTCTTGATAGTTCCTGGATTGAATTTACCGGTCTTTCTTACGACTCTCTTATTGAACAGGCTGGAATGTCAGTTGCTAGAATTATTGCCAATATAGACATTTCAGATTCGGAAAATGCAAAAGATATTACTTCTAAAACAGTGATTGTTCTTGGCGGAAAAGGAAATAATGGATCTGATGCATGGGTTTGTGCCAGACATTTGTATTCTTACGGCTACAATGTTATTTGTACCTACTCTTTGTCAGAAGATATAACTGATATTTCACAAAATAGACACTATCAGGCTTTAGTAAGACTTGGTGTAAATTTCATTCCCAGAAGTAAACTTGCGGAACTACCTGTGCCCGACTTTATTGTTGATGGAATATTAGGCACCGGTTATCATTTGGATCGTAAATTATCCCCAGAATTGATTGAGCTCTTTGATCTGATTGAAAAGTGGCGTCAGACTCGATCATATGTTATTGCAATTGATTTACCTTCAGGTGTAGATGCTGATACCGGAGCAGTTGATCAAAGTGCCGTTTATGCTGATTACACTGTAACTTTTATATCAATTAAACTTGGTATTGCAGCGGCTCCAGGTTGTACTTATGCAGGTAAAATTGTAGTTGAACCTCTAAGTATGCCTGCTAAATGGGTTAGTGATAATCTAGCGGAGATAAAATTACCACGTTTGATAGATAGAGACTACATAAAAAACCTAAAGCCTCTAAGGCCTGAAGATGGACATAAAGCCTTGTTCGGCAAAGCCCTACTTATTGGTGGGAATGAAGGTATGGCCGGCGCAATTGCCTTAGCCGGACAGGCTGCAGCCAGAGCTGGTGCAGGGTTAATAACCCTTGCAGTGAACAAATCAGCTTTTTTACCTGTGCTCTCCGCTTTCCCGGAAGGGCTTACACATGATATTTCTGAACATGAGGATGCCCTGGAGCTTCTTGAGGGACTTTCAAAAAATAAGCAGGTTACTGCAATCGGTCCAGGTATAGGAACACCGGAATGGCTGAAAGCCTATCTGGATTGGTTAATTTTAAATTCGTCTGAACTTGTTATTGATGCTGATGCATTAAATGAGATCAGCCGGCAGCCGGACAAATTAGCAGATTTATTTGTAAAACGTTCAGAAAAAGGAATGAGTCTGCCTGTTCTTACCCCCCATCCTGGTGAATTCAAGAGACTTGCACCTGAATTGACAGAATTACTTGGAAAAGACAGACAAAAAGCGGCTATTAGCCTTTCTGCTAAAATGAACTCTGTTATCGTATTAAAAGGAGCAGCTACAGTGGTTGCCTTACCGGATCAAACGTGTTTTATTAATACCAGTGGTAATGACGGCATGGCAAAGGGCGGTAGTGGAGATTGTTTGACCGGTATAATAACAGGTCTTTTAGCTCAAGGTATGACTTCTTCCTCGGCAGCATGTGCAGGTGTTTATCTGCATGGGCTGGCAGGTGATATAGCTGCTTCTGAAATGGGCAAGACAGTTATTCTTCCGCAGGATTTGCTGCATTTTATGGGCAAAGCCTGGTTTAAAGCTGGTTGGTTGGGAGATGCAAATAAATATAAAAGTCATGAAAGGCATGGATTAAAATTATGATGAATACTCTGCCAAACAGGTCGTGGGCAGAGATTGACCTGGATATAATGGCGGATAATGCCAAGTTGATAAGACAAAAAATACATAAAAGCTGCGAAATTATGGGTGTAGTAAAAGCTGATGCTTATGGTCATGGGGTTGATAAAGTAATACCTGTAATGCTGAACAACGGTATTAACAGGCTGGCTGTATCAATGCTTGATGAAGCAATACAGCTAAGAAGAAATGGAATAACTGTTCCTATATTAGTTCTTGGATATACTGACCCGAGAAGAGCTGAAGAACTATTGCAATACAGAATAACTCAAACTGTTTTCAGCTGTGATTTGGCACAGGCTCTTTCTGATGCTTCTGTTAGAACCGGTCAGTCAGCAAGAATACATGTTAAAGTAGATACAGGTATGGGCAGAGTTGGTTTTATGGCAGGGTATGGAGCCATTAAAGATATTATTTGGATCAGAAAACTTCCAGGATTGATAGTAGAGGGTTTATATACTCATTTTGCAACTGCAGATGAACCAGATACAAATTATACTGTGAAACAATTCGAACAGTTTATGGGAATCAGTACCGAACTTGACAGAATAGGTTTGCCAATACCGCTAAAACATGTATGTAACAGTGCTGCTGCTATGAGATTTCCTCAAATGCATCTTGATATGATACGGCCTGGTCTTATATTATATGGGATGATACCGCCTGGCTGTCCAGATTATTGGAATGGACTTGAACCTGCAATGTCACTAAAAGCTAATATTGTACATCACAAAAAAGTTCCTGCCGGTACGGGAATAAGTTATGGTAGAAGCTATATAACAGAAAAAGAAAGTCATATTATTACTATACCGATAGGATACGCAGATGGATATTCCAGAAGATTGGGCGGAAAGGCTGCTGCACTTGTACACGGTTATAGAGTGCCTGTTGTAGGTAAAATTTGCATGGATACCTGTATGGCTGATATAACTGCATTACCATCGGTTGATAGTATTAAGACCGGTGATGAGGTTGTACTTTTTGGAAAACAGTTTTATAGTGGTAAAAAACAATTTCTGCCTGTTGATGAAATTGCCGAGTGGCTTGGAACAATTAATTATGAAGTGACTTGTATTATTGGCAAAAGAGTGCCTAGAGCTTACATAAGAAATGGACAGTTGGAAAATATCAGAAATTATCTGATTTAATATTTTGATTGTTTGTATAAAAAGTTTTTAATATCTAAAAATAGGCGAAAGAAAGTAGGATAAAATGAGGCAGCTAAAAACAGACAAACCTTTTTCTAAAAATAGCAAAAGTATTGCACACTGGGTTGCAAAAACAGGGATACTTGCAGCTGTTGCGATTATACTGATGTATCTGGAATTTTCAATCCCTTTAATGCCCGCTTTTTTAAAATTTGACTTCAGTGAAGTAGCAGTCTTGCTTGCTGCTTTTTCTATGGGACCATGGACTGCCGTTCTTGTAGAATTGATAAAAAATTTAGCTCATCTTCCGTCGACTGCTACCAGCGGTGTGGGAGAATTAGCTAATTTTATTGTAGGTTCCTTTTTTGTAGCGACTGCTGGCATGTACTACCGATACAACAAAAACAGAATAGGTGCGTACAAGGCAATGCTTCTTGGAACAGTGGTTATGACTTTGGTGGCAAGCTTTGTAAACTTTTTCTTTCTGATTCCCTTTTACGTTAGAATTTTAAATCTGCCAATGGATATGATAATTGAGTGGAGCCGGGCTGCAGGCAACCGGCTTGTAACAGATCTGAACACTCTTATCTTATACGTTTTTGTCCCATTTAACCTTTTCAAAGGATTTGTCATATCTTTAGTAGTAGCTGTTCTTTACAAAAGAATTAGTCCGGTACTTCACAAATGAGAAAAATAAAACCTGACCCCTATGAATCAGACGCTTTTCCAAGGCCTTTAGTCATATGGGGCATACCGGCAATGATCTTAATTCCTCTGATCATAATGTTTTTCAGAAATCCAGGTACAGATGGTTTAATTCCATGTGTTTTTTTTCAAGCAACAGGAATCTATTGTGTAGGCTGTGGAACAACAAGAGCATTGCATGCTTTGCTCCACGGAAGATTTTTAGACGCCTTCAGTTATAATATTTTTTTAATATTGTGGATGTGGATTCCTGCTTATAGCTTGATTGAATACTGGTTAAAAAGGCTTTTTAGAAAACCTGTACTGCCTCCAATCCGTAGATGGCGTGTTATCCTGATAATTATGTTTTTATCAGCACTGATTTTCCTTGTTTTAAGAAACATACCTATTCAGCCATTTTCCTGGCTTGCGCCTTAAGAAAATTTTTTGTCTATCATTTAATATCTTTTTCAAAGCAGCCTCTGTCATAACCTCGACTATTTTCCTGGCTTATCAGACGAAAGCCTTTGGTTTGATAAAATTGTACAAGTGTTGAATTTTTTAGTGCTGTATGCAGCCGAATTGTTTTGATTCCGCTATTTCTCAGGTAGTCTTCTGCAGCCGCAAATAATATGCTTCCGGTTCCAGAGTGTTGTAGCTCTGGTTTTACGGCAAAACGGCTGAAATAGGCGACTTGAGATTGGCATTGAATATTATTTTCATTAGGCAGTATAAGGCGTACTGTACCAATCAAATCATCTTTATTTTCAGCCACAAGAACATAATTGTTTTCTATGCTTAATTTAATATCTTCGATACTTTCAGATAGAGAATCTAGAGTTCCAGGTATCCCTGATTTTTTCACATAAACAATCATGGCTCGTTGAATAAGAGCCATGATTGCTTTGGCATCGCATTGCTTAGCACGTCTGATTAACAAATCTGAATTGATCATAAGCTTTCTGAACTAAACCACGGCATCTTGGGACATAAGTTTAACAAGGACAGCTTTTTGTGCATGCAGCCTGTTTTCAGCTTCGTCAAAAATAACCGATTGTGGACCTTCCAAGACATCTTCAGTTACTTCAAGACCACGATATGCCGGCAGGCAGTGCATGAATATTGCCTGTTTATCAGCTTTTTGCATAAGTGAACTATTAACCTGATAGGGAGAAAAAATCTTTATTCTTTGTTCTTTTTCAGCCTCTTGTCCCATGCTTATCCACGTATCAGTATAGACTACATCTGCATCTGTAATTGCCTCAACAGCATCATTGGTAATTAGTACCTGACTGCCTGTTTTTTCAGCATTTTTACGTGCTTCATTTATACAATTCTCATCACAAGTATAATCAGGGGGAGTAGCAACGGCAATATTCATACCGACTTTAGATGCAGCATGCATCAAAGAATGAGCCATATTGTTTCCATCGCCCAGATATGCCATCTTTATCCCTTTTAAGGTTCCTTTGTATTCTCTTATTGTCATCAGGTCGGTTAATGCCTGACATGGATGCATAAGATCAGTTAATCCATTTATAATGGGAATAGTACCGAATATGGCTAGATCAACAACATCCTGATGATCAAAAGTACGTATCATTATACCATCCAGGTAGCGTGACATAACTCCTGCAGTATCTGAAATAGTCTCGCCACGACCAAGCTGTATATCTTGACTGCTCAAAAACAAAGCTTGTCCACCGAGCTGATACATCCCTACTTCAAAAGAAACACGTGTCCTGGTCGATGATTTGGCAAAAATCATTCCAAGTGTTTTGCCTGATAAAATATGGTGTTTCACACCTTTTTTGTTTTGGGTTTTGAGTTTATCTGCTAAATTAAGAAGATCGATTATTTCTTCAGAAGTGCAGTCCTGAATACTAATAAAATGTTTCATTTTTATGCCTCCTTCAAGATAAGAGCAAAATCTTTGATGAATAAATCTATTTCGTCCTCTTGTATTATAAGAGGCGGCAAAAGACGGATTGTTAATGAACCTACTGAGCCTACAAGATGACCTTTTTCAAATAATTTAGATTTAACAACTGCGGCATCTTTGTTTTTAAGCTCAATCCCTATCATAAGCCCCTGACCCCGAACTTCACTTATAAATTTACAACTCTCTGACAAAAAATTCAGTTTGTCTTTCAAATATCTTCCTGTCTGTTTGGTTTTTCTAATAAGATTATCTGATTCATATACTGATAAAACTGCTAAAGCAGCAGCACAAGCCATTGGATTCCCGCCAAAAGTACTGCCGTGGTCTCCTGGAGCAAAACCAGAAGAACTTTCTTCATCAGCAATAACTGCACCTATCGGAACTCCGCCCGCCAGCCCTTTTGCCAAAGTGACAATATTAGGTTTTATTCCATAGCCTTCATAAGCAAAAAAATGACCTGTACGTCCCATTCCTGTTTGGATTTCGTCAATAATAAGTCTGGCACCTGTTCGAGAACACAAATTTGCCGCAAGTTTTATATATTCGGTATCGGCTGGTCTAACGCCGCTCTCCCCCTGAATAATTTCTAATATAACCGCGCATGTATTTTTATCAACAGCCTTTTCCAAAGCAGAGTAATCATTAAAGTCTACATACTCAAAACCTTCTGGCAAAGGTGCAAAAGCCTCACTGTATTTAGGTTGGCCTGTTGCAGTTGCAGTTGCCAGAGTTCTTCCATGAAAAGAATTCACTGCACTAATTATCTTTGCCCTTGGGCTACCTTTTTTGAAAAAATAGCCGCGAGCAAGTTTTATTGCCGCTTCGTTTGCTTCGGCACCACTATTCCCGATAAAAACTTTGCCATTCCCAAAAATCTGAGCGAGTTTTTCAGCCAGCAAAGTCTGAGGTTCATTATAATAGTAGTTGCTGCAATGAATAACATTACCTGCTTGCCGACATATTGCCTGTGTTAAGACAGGATGTGCATGCCCAATAACATTAACTGCAATTCCTCCGATCATGTCCAGATATTTTTTTCCATCAGTTCCATATAACCAGCAGCCATCCCCGTGATCAGCACAAAAAGGTATTCTTTTTCCAAAAGTGTTCAGATAGTAGAGTTCATCCAGCGACATTATTTCTGCTAGTTTTTTATCATTCCCCTGCATATTTATTATCCTCCTGTATCTGAAATCAGATTTTTTCACCTTCAAAATACGGCTTGCGTTCTTGAGTAATCATAGTACCTATACCTTTGTTGGTAAATATTTCCAGCAGCAGGCAATGAGGAATACGTCCGTCAATTATGTGGGCACGTCCGACTCCACGTTTAACAGTATCAAGGCAACCAGTTACCTTAGGTATCATGCCGCCGCTTATTTCACCTTCTTCTATCAGTTGATTAATCTCTGCTTCACTCAATACAGAAACAACCGTACTTTCACCTGAGCCATCAGATATTTTAACTCCTTCAACATCTGTAAGTGTCATTAATTTTTCTGCTTTTAGTGCAGCTGCTATTTCACTTGCTACCGTATCTGCATTAATGTTATAGCTTTCTCCTTCATTTCCTATTCCTATTGGTGCAACAACTGGAATATACTCATCATTTGCAAGCATTTCCAGTACTTTAGTGTTAATTTTTGTAATTCTGCCAACATAACCAATATCCAATGGCTCTCCTGCTTCGTCAGCAGTGATTTTTTCGCATTCTATTAATTTGCCATCGATACCGCATATACCAATCGCTTTGGCTCCATGCCTGTTTAAACCTGATACTATTTCCTTATTCGTTTTTCCTACCAGAACCATTTGAGCAACTGACATAGTTTGAGCATCAGTTACTCTTAAACCTTTTCTGAATTCGGATTTTATTGACAGCTGAGTTAACATGGAACTTATATCAGGTCCACCACCATGTACAATAACAGGATTAATTCCTATATATTTAAGTAGTGTGATATCTTGCATAACATGATTCTTTAATGTGTCGTTTATCATAGCATTACCGCCATATTTTATGACAACCGTTTTTCCTGCAAGACTCTGTATATAAGGAAGGGCTTCAATAAGTATTTCTGCTTTAGCTATTATCGCATTCATATCCATTAATATAATATCTCCTTAAACTTTGCCAAAATAATCTCTTAATCTTAATCAGATAGATCCTCCTGCTGAAATCAAGCCGGTGATTTCGGGAAATCCGCACATGATATTTAAGGTTTGAAGTGCTTGTCCGGAGGCTCCCTTGCCAAGATTATCAATTGCAGACATTATTTTTACCTTTTGAGTTCTGTTATCGACTGCAATTGCAATGTCAGCGAAATTTGTGTATGCAACATTTCTTGTTTCGGGCATATTTCCTGAATCGAGAAAACGAACAAACTTCTCGGAGGAATATTGATTGCAATACATTTCTCTTATTTGTTTCTCAGTAACGCCTTCATTGATATCAGCATAGATTGTTGCCAACATACCCCTTTTAAAAGGCGCCAGATGAGGTGTAAAAGTGACTAATACTTCTTTGTCTGAATTTAGTGCTGTTAATTCCTGTTCGATTTCACTTGTATGCCTATGTCCAGTAACCGCATATGGTTTTATACTATCTTGAGACTCGCAGAAAGAAAAAACGAGATCTGCTTTTCGCCCGGCTCCGCTTATTCCCGAATATGCATCAATAACTATGCCACTGCTTCTGATCAATTTATTTTTCAACAAAGGCATAAGTCCTAAAATTGAACATGTAGGATAACAGCCAGGGTTTGCTGCCAGAGATGCAGTTTTAAGATCTTCTCTATAAATTTCAGGCAAGCCGTAAACAGCTTTGTCTAGTAATTCCGGCTTCGGATGCTCAAGTTTGTAAGCTGTTTCATAAACTTCAGCTTTTTTATATCTGAAATCACCGCTATGATCCAGAACTTTCAAACCACGATCCAGTAGTTTTGGAACAATATTAGAAGAAATTCCATGAGGCAGTGCCGTAATTACAATTTCACAAGCAGAAGCCAGATCGTTAATATCAAGCTCGGAAAGCTCCATATCAATTATTCCTCTAAAAGAAGGATAAACATCAGAAAAACGTCGGCCGACAAAGCTTTGCGAAACCAGTCTGGTTATCTCAAACTGGTCGTGTAAAACCAATAATCTCAAAAGTTCCATTCCCACATAGCCTGTTGCGCCAATAATACCAAGACGTTTTTTGTTTGCCATTTTTTGCTCCTTTGCATAAAACCCTTAATTAATATAATAAATATTCACTATAATGTATAAAGCAATGATTTGCAATATTGATTTGCTGTAATTCTGATTTCGAAGTGTTTTTTATGCTTTTTAACCATTATACAGGTTTTTGAAGAGCGATTAATAGTCACTTTGTAGTAATTGATAGTATTTAGCGTTTTCGACTATAGTTTTCTCGTTGGAATATAGCTATTATGACATAAAAATAAGATATTTTTCATCTTTTTGACAATGTTGTTGACACATTAGATAAATGTTGAGATGTAAAGTTGTAATTAATGTCAATCCCCTGCTACTCAATGGACAAATTGAGGCTGAAACATTTGTTGAAATTTGCGTATAGTCTGTTTTTTAGACGGTGTTATAGTTTTTATGCAGGTCAAAATAAATTTTCATGCACCTGTATAGTTAACTCGGAGGTAATAATTGTATGGCCAATGTTCTATTAAAAAATGTTTACAAACGGTATGAAGGTAATGTCGTAGCCGTCAGTGATTTTAATATTGATATCGCTGATAAGGAATTTATTATTCTTGTTGGACCTTCCGGTTGTGGTAAATCTACTACTTTAAGAATGATAGCAGGTCTCGAAGAGATCTCAGATGGAGAAATCTATATCGGTGACAAGCTTGTAAATGATGTTCAGCCAAAAGACAGAGATATTGCTATGGTTTTCCAGAACTATGCGCTTTATCCGCATATGACTGTATTTGACAATATGGCTTTCGGACTCAAACTGCGCAAGTTTGCCAAAGATGAGATCAAACGCCGTGTTAATGAAGCTGCTAAAATTCTTGAAATCGAACATCTTCTTGACAGAAAACCAAAAGCTTTATCTGGTGGTCAGAGACAGCGTGTTGCTCTGGGAAGAGCAATTGTGCGTGATCCTAAGGTTTTCCTTATGGATGAGCCTCTTTCTAATCTGGATGCTAAGTTACGTGTTCAGATGCGTGTTGAAATAACAAAATTGCATCACCGCTTGCAGACAACCATTATTTATGTTACTCATGATCAGACTGAAGCCATGACAATGGGTACCAGAATAGTTGTTATGAAAGATGGATTTATTCAGCAGATTGATAATCCTACAAACTTGTACCTGCATCCTGTTAATACATTTGTTGCTGGATTTATAGGAATGCCCCCAATGAATTTCATCAATGCACAGCTTTCAGTTGATGGAGATAAGGTTAAAGTTGCTTTCCAGGGCGTATCTGTTGCTTTGCCGGAGAAATATTCAATTGACGAAGTAAAAGCATATGACGGTAAAGAAGTTATTGTGGGAATAAGACCAGAAGCTTTATCTGATGAGGTTTCATTTGTTGAAGATCATCCCGAGTCTACTTTCCCTGCAAGTGTTGACGTTGTTGAGATGCTTGGTGCAGAAACTTATCTTTACGTTACCGTAGGTGGTGCATTAAGCTTGACAGCCCGTGTTGATCCTACAGTAAGTCATTCTCAGGTCGGAGAGATGGTCAATATAGCTGTTGATGGCAATAGAGTACATCTGTTTGATAAAGAAACCGAGCTTGTAATACTTAGTTGATATAGTTATTTTTTTTATTAGTCTTAAAAAAGCTGTCGCATTAGCTGGATAAAGTCCGTATACTTGGTGTAAATTGAGAAATAAAAAAGAGC